>JAEZGP010000154.1 GCA_023437285.1 Actinomycetes bacterium
GGGGGGGCCGGGCCCTCCCCCCACCCCCTTGGGCCCCCGACACGTCGTTGACGCGGTTCAGAGCGGACCGTCCCCGTTCGCCGACGCCTCGCCCGGGGCGGACGCGGAGCGCTGGGCCTCGGCACCGCCGTTGGCGGCGTGCGCCTGGGCACCGTCCGCCGCGGCGGACACCTTCAGGGCGTCCATCTCGGCGGGCGTGAGCACCGGCGGGCGTTCCTCGCTCGGCGGCTGGCGCTTGCCGAAGCCGTTGAACGGGGCCATCGGGCGACGCTTCTGCACCCGGGCGCAGAGACGGGCCATGTCCTGGTGGCTGATCGTCTCCTTCTCGATCAGCTCCAGCACGATGTTGTCGAGGACGTCGCGGTATTCCACGAGGATGTCCCACGCCTCGTCGTGCGCCGTCTCGATGAGCGCACGCACCTCGGAGTCGATCTCCGCGGCGATCGCCTCGGAGTAGTCGCGGGTGTGGCCCATCTGGCGGCCCAGGAACGGCTCGTCGTTGCTCGTGCCGTACTTGATGGCGCCCAGCTTGGAGCTCATGCCGTACTGGGTGATCATCGCGCGGGCGACGCTGGTCGCCTTCTCGATGTCGTTGCCGGCGCCCGTGGTGGGCTCGTGGAAGACGAGCTCCTCGGCGGCGCGTCCACCCAGCGCGTACGCCAGGGTGTCGATCATCTCGGCGCGGGTCTGGGTGTACTTGTCCTCCGTCGGCAGCACCAGGGTGTGCCCCAGCGAACGACCGCGCGGCAGGATCGTCACCTTGTGCACCGGGGCCAGCTGCGGCATGGCCCAGGCGACCAGGGCGTGGCCGCCCTCGTGGTATGCGGTGATCTTCTTCTCGTGGTCGCTCATCGCGCGGGTGCGCCGCTCGGGGCCGGCGATCACGCGGTCGATCGACTCCTCGAGGAACTCGTTCGTGATCGCCCGCTTGTCGTGGCGGGCGGTCAGCAGCGCGGCCTCGTTGATCACGTTGGCCAGGTCGGCGCCCGTGAAGCCGGGCGTACGGCGGGCCACCGAGTCGAGGTCGACGTCGGGCGAGAACGGCTTGCCCTTCGCGTGCACCCGCAGGATGGCCTTGCGGCCCTCCATGTCGGGGTTGTCGACGGCGATCTGCCGGTCGAAGCGGCCCGGACGCAGCAGGGCCGGGTCGAGGATGTCAGGCCGGTTGGTGGCCGCGATCAGGACCACGCCGCCCTTGGTGTCGAAGCCGTCCATCTCGACGAGCAGCTGGTTGAGCGTCTGCTCGCGCTCGTCGTGACCGCCGCCCATGCCGGCACCGCGGTGGCGGCCCACGGCGTCGATCTCGTCGACGAACACGATGGCCGGGGCGTTGGCCTTGGCCTGCTCGAACAGGTCGCGCACGCGGCTGGCGCCGACACCGACGAACATCTCGACGAAGTCCGAACCGGAGATCGAGTAGAAGGGGACGCCGGCCTCGCCGGCCACCGCGCGGGCGAGCAGGGTCTTGCCCGTACCGGGCTGGCCGTAGAGGAGGACACCCTTGGGGATCTTGGCGCCGAGGGCCTGGTATTTGGCCGGGTTCTGCAGGAAGTCCTTGATCTCGTGCAGTTCCTCGACCGCCTCGTCGGCGCCGGCGACGTCGGCGAACGTGGTCTTGGGCGTGTCCTTGGTGATCAACTTGGCCTTGGACTTGCCGAAGTTGAGCACGCGGGAGCCGCCGCCCTGCATCTGCGACATGAACAGCAGCAGCAGGATCACCAGGATCGCGATCGGCAGCAGGTTCACCAGCAGGCTCAGCAGGACGCTGTCCTGGGTCACGGTCGTGTTGAACGACTCGATCTGCTTCTCGTTGGCCGCGTTGATGAACTGGTTGTAGATCTCATCGCTGGACTCGGCCGGGACCTGGGTGGTGATGTGGTCGGTCGCGGCGCCCTTCACCGTGATCTTCTGCTTGAGGATCAGGTTCAGGTTCTGTTCGCGCGCCTCGAACTCAGCCGTCTTGACGTTGCCGGACGTGAGCTGGGACATGGCGAGCGAGGTGTCCGTGCGCTTGTAGTCCGGACCCCCAGTGAACATCGCGCTGAGCGCGATCGCGCCGGCAATCACCAGAAGCAGCCAGATCACCGGCCGGCGGAAGATGCCTCGGGTACGTTCCATGCTGTTGTGAGCGCTGACGCGCTCAACCCTCCCGATCAGTCACTGTGCGGAATGCCCCGCTGACCTGCACAACCGCCGCGCTGGTGGTGGCCAACACGACACCGGGTGCGACCTTGACGCCGCCCGGTCATTCGAAGGTACACCGTGCCCGCCAGAATGGCCCCGTCGGATCCGGCAGGTGCTCTACAGAACGGACATAACCGACCAGCAGATGCGGCGCGACTCACCCTCGGGAGTAAACCGCCGGGCGAAGTACCCCAATGTAGGGCAGCTCGCGGTAGCGCTCCGCGTAGTCCAGCCCGTACCCGACGACGAACTCGTTGGCGATGTCGAACCCGACGTAACGGACCTTCACGTCCACCTTCACGGCCTCGGGCTTGCGTACCAGCGTCACCACCTCGACCGTGGCGGCCGACCGGCTGGCCAGGTACTTCAGCAGCCAGTTCAGCGTCAGCCCCGAGTCGACGATGTCCTCGACCACCAGGACGTGCCGGCCGGAGATGTCCCGGTCGAGGTCCTTGAGGATGCGCACGACACCCGAGGAGGTGGTCCGCTGCCCGTACGACGAGACGGCCATGAATTCCAGCTCCACCGGCCGGCCGTGGCGGCCCAGCGCCCGGGCGAAGTCGGCCACGAACATGATCGCGCCCTTGAGGACGCACACCAGCAGCACGCTGTCCACGTCGGCGTAGTCGGCGGCCACCTGCTTGGCCAGTTGATCAATCTTGGCGGAAATTTCCCGGTCGCTGACGACGACCCGCTCGATGTCGGCGTCATCCCGGACCGTTGTCGTGCCCGAGGTGCCCATGCCTTCGCCCATGTTCTACAGCCTGCCGCATCCCACTCGTAGGCACGGCGGAAGGGGGGCACCCCGTGGGCGCCGCTGGGTAGCGGTCACCTCACGGGGTGCTGTGCGTCAGGGCAGGCGTCGGCCCCCATGGCGCGGGCTCCACGTGCCGTGGTCGCGGCTGTCGGCGCCGAGGCCAGCCAGCTCGGCCAGCGGAAGAAGGACAAGCAGTACGACGATCAGCAGCAGTTGCATGGCGACGACCCCTTTCGGCTGGGGTGAATAGTCGTATTTGGCGGTTCGTCGCCGGTGTGCACCGGTTTCGTGATTAAGCATCCCGCCGTCGGAGTCGCGCCGACAGTGGCAGGATTGCCAAACAGCGTCGACATCCTGCCAGCCTCGGAGTTACCCTCCTCACATGGCCATCCGTCGCGTCGCCGCCGTCCTGCTGGACGAGATCGCGCCCTTCGAGCTGGGGGTCGTCTGCGAGGTCTTCGGCACCGACCGCCGGGCCGACGGCTTCCCGTACTACGAGTTCACGACCTGCTC
>JAEZGP010000158.1 GCA_023437285.1 Actinomycetes bacterium
GCACACGGGCGTCGGGCATCCGCCGGTGGCGCATCTGCCGCCCGGCGACCCGTTCCTGCGCGCGGCGGTCACCCTGGGCATCGCCGCCCCCGAGATGCTGGAGTTCCCCGAACTGGCCGACTCGTTCGGGGCCGTGCTCCAGGCTGACCTGTTCCTCCTGGAGAGCTTCCGGTTCCGGACCCGCCGTCCCCGGCTGGCGACACCGGTCTGCGTCGTGGGGATGTCAGCGGACTGGCTGGTCCCCGAACCTTCGCTGCGGGCATGGGACGACCTGTGCCGCGAGGCGCCGCTTCAGCTGCGGGTCGAGGGCGGTCACCTCGCGTTGCACGAGCAGGAGCAGGAATTCGGCGAGGCGATGAGCGCCGCGATGCTGCATCTGCAGGGCCTCAGTCGCGCTCCGGCGCGCCGCACCGTGACCGCCACCGGGCCCGCGACGAGCCCGTCCATGCTGTGAGGAAGGTGTCCCGTGAGCCAAACCGCCGAGTACCCACCGGCCGCCTGGAACGCGACCGACCATCCGTACCGGACGGACATCGTGCCGGCACAGCTGATCATCGAGGCCGCGCGGCGCGCCCCCGACGCGCCGGCCGTCCTCGACGGTGAGGGCCTCGTCTACACCTACGGCGAGCTTCTGGCCGCGGCGAACCGGCTACGCGGACTGCTGCGCCAGCAGGGTATCGGTCCGGGGGACTACGTCGGCGTGGTCGGGCGGCACCGCCCGGACACGATCGTCGCGCTGTTGGGCGTCGCGCTCGCCGGGGCGGCCTTCGTGCCGTGCCGGCCGGACTGGCCGACGAACCGGCTGGGCTACGTGCTCGACTCCACCGGCGCGCGGTGCCTCATCGGCGGCGTTGACGACCTGACCCGCCTCGACACGTACCCGCCGGCCGCGCCGGGGCTGACCGACCTCGTGGTCCTCGACGTGCACGCCGAGCAGGCGCCGCTGCTGCCGGGCCCGGCCGAGGGCGGCCCACGGTGGGACACGATCGCCGCCGTGGCCGAGCCGGACGCCGACGACGTCGCCGCGTACGCCCACCGGGTCAGCCAGCTCGTCCTGGCGCAGGACCCGTCGTCGGTCATCGAGGTCGGCTTCGGTTCCGGTGCCGTGCTGCGGCAGGTGGCCCCGCACGTCGACCTGTACGCCGGTCTCGACCCGGCCGAGGACGCGGTGCGCGACAACAACGCGTGGGCGAAGGACCTGGGCCTGTTCGTGGACCTCGTGCCGGGCTTCGCGCACGAGGTCGCCGAGCGGTTGCCCGGGTCCTACGACGTCGCCGTACTGACCGGCGCCGTCCGGCACGTCCCGGGCGTGCGTTACCTGCGTACCGTGCTCGACGAACTGGCCGACGTGGTCCGCCCCGGCGGTACGCTCATCGTGGCCGACGTCCTTGCGCCAGGGGCGACCGCCCCGCCCGGCGCGTTCACGCTGCCCGCCGAGTTCTTTGACTCACTGCCGGCCGAGCTGTGGTCCCTTGTGGAGGTCCGGTCCGGCACCGACGGACCGGATGAGCCGCTGGCACGCTACGACGTGGTGCTGCGGCGGGCCGAGGGCGGCGGCGGGGGCCGTCCCGCGACGGTGAGCCCGCACGGTCCCCGGATCTGGACCCGGTGGCACGCCGACCGGGTGCCGGACACTGATCTCAGCCTGCCGGGCCGGCCGGCCGACGTCTCGTACGTGATCTTCACGTCCGGCTCGACGGGACAGCCCAAGGGTGTCGCGGTCTCCAACACCTCCCTGGTCAACATGCTGGAGTGGGCCACCGAGACCTTCGCGGTCGGGCCGGCCGACCGCCTGCTCCAGGTCACCTCGTTCTGCTTCGACCTGTCCATCTACGACGTGTTCGGGCTGCTGTCGGCCGGCGGTTCGATCAGGCTGGCCAGCGAGGAGGAGATCGCCGAACCGGCCCGGTTGGCCAACATTCTGCTGGCTGAGCCGATCACGTTCTGGAACTCGGCGCCGCCGCTGTTCGCCTGGGTGTTGCCCTTCCTGGCCACCTCGCGCGTCGACGGTCCGGGCCGGACCGCCATGCGGATGATGTTCCTCGCCGGCGACTGGATCGCGCTGTCCGTACCGGACGAGATCAAGGCGATCTTCCCGAACGCCCAGGTCGTCAGCTACGGGGGCGCCACCGAGACGACGGTCTGGTCGACCTATCACGTCATCCGGTCGGTCGATCCGGAATGGGCGAGCATCCCGTACGGCCGTCCCATGTACAACGCCCGGTACTACGTGCTCGACGAGGACCGCCAGCCCGTACCGATCGATGTGCCGGGCGAACTCTACGCGGCGGGAACCTGCCTGGCCCTGGGCTACCACGGCGACCCGGTACAGACGGCGCTGCGCTTCGTACCCGACCCGTTCGTGCCCGGCGAGCGGATGTATGCGTCCGGCGACCGCGGTCGGTGGCGGCCCAACGGCGAGATCCAGTTCCTGGGCCGGGTCGATCACCAGGTGAAGATCCGGGGCTACCGGGTCGAACTCGGCGAGATCGAGTCGGTCATGGCGGCGCTCGACCCGGTGCGGGAGGCGGCCGTGGTGACCGTGGACATCGCCGGGGCCCGGTCGCTGGCGGGGTTCTACACCTGCCGCGAATCGGTGCTGGCCGTCGACCTGATGCGCACGGCCCTCGTCGACCGGCTGCCCGAGTACATGGTGCCCGGCCAGCTGTTCCACCTCGACGAGATGCCGCTCACGAACAACGGCAAGGTCGACCGTACCGCCCTCGGCGAGCTGGCCCGGGCCCGATCGACCGCGCAGACGCGGGAGGGAGCTGGGTGATGGGGACCGAAGACCCGCACACCGCGGTGGACGCGGCGGCGGTGGCGGCCCGGGTTCGGACAGCCTGGGAGGAGGTGCTCGCCGACCGGATCGACGGACCCGCCGACCGGCAGGCGACGTTCCTGGGGATCGGTGGGCACTCGCTCGCCGCGGCGCGCCTCATCGCGCGGCTGCGCGGCGACCTCGCCGTCGAACTGTCGATGTCGTCGGTCCTGCGTGATGATCCGACCCTGGACCAGCTCGTCGAGGTGGTCGCCGCCCAGCTGCGGCAGGGTGCGGCGCCGCCGCCCGGACCGGTCAACCCGGTGCCCGGGCAGGTACCGGACCGGGCCGCGTCGCCACAGGTCTCCGCGGTGCCGCTCGCGCCGACGCTGCGGCGCATCTGGACGTGGCACCGCCTGCACCCCGACTCCCCGGCGTACAACGTCGTGCGGGTCGTGAGCATCGCCGGTCGCGTCCAGCCGGCGGCGCTGCGAGCGGCCCTGGCCGACCTGACCGCGCGTCATGAGGCGCTGCGGTGTGCCGTGGTCGAGCCACACGTCGGACAGCCCGAGGTCGTCCTGGGCGATCAGGTCGCGGTGCCGCTGTCGGTGGAGGTGGTCAGGCCCACGGACGGCGACGTGACCGGCGCCGTCGACACCGCGCTCTACCGCATCGCGAACCGGCCGTTTGCCATGACGACACCGCCGTTGTGGCGCGTCGGCGCCGTGTACGCCCCGGGTATCGAGCGGACCTTCCTCATCCTGGTCATGCACCACCTCATCGCCGACCTGCGCACCACCGACCTGATGCTGGCCGAACTCGCCGAGGCGTTCGACGCCCGGGCCGCCGGCGCCGCGCCGGCCTTCTCCACCGTGGCGCCGGGCCTGCTGGCCCACCTGGCGCATGAGGCGCGGCTGACCGGTACGCCGAAGTGGCAGGACGACCTGGCGTGGTGGGCCGCGACACTGGCCGGAGCCGCCTCGGCCGTGCCGTTGCCGCTGTCGGCCGCCGAACCCGACGAACGGGTCCACGCGGCCGTCACCCACAGCGTGGAGATCGGGCCGGACGAGTCGGACGCGATGGACAGCGGGCTGCGGTCGCACCGGCTCACCCCGGCACTGCACTTCCTCACCGCGGCGAGCGCTGTTCTCGCCTCGTGGAGCGGCCAGGACCGCGCCGAGGTGGTGGGCCTGCCCAGCGTCCGGGTCAGCCGTCCGGAGGACGAGCGACTGGTCGGCTTCCTGCTCGACACGTTGCCGCTGCCTGTGTCGCCGAACCGCGAGCACTCGTTTCTGGCCACCTACCGTGGGCTGCGCGATGTGTACGCCGACGCTGCCGACCACGCGCTGCCGACCTTCGACGCCGTCATCGACCGGCTCCGCCTGCCGCGCACCGTGCGCAGCCCATTGATCAGGCTGTGGTTCAGCGACCTCACCCAGGCCGTTACCCCCGCGACCTTCGGCGGCCTCGAGGTCGCCGAGTACGACCTGCCGCCGGCCTGGGCACTGTTCGACCTGGGCCTCTACCTGTGGCGCGGCCCGGACGGCTACCGGCTGCACCTGGTCAGCCCGGTCGGGCTGGTCGAGCCGGCCGACACGGCGGCGTTGCTGGACCAGATCGTGCGTACGGCGGTCCGGGCCGCCGCCGACCCGGCCCGGCCGCTCGGCGAGTTGCTCGAGCCGCCCGGTGCCGCGGACGTGCCCACCGTCGCGACAGTGCCCGCGGAGTCCACCTGGGAACTCGTGCGGCGCCATGCCCAGCGGCGGCCCGGTGCGGTGGCCGTGGTCGACGAGGCCGGCGCGCTCGACTACCGGTCGCTGGACGAGCAGGTCGAGGCGGCGGCGGCCCAGTTGCGCGCGGCGGCCGAGCCGGCCCCGGTCGTGGG
>JAEZGP010000197.1 GCA_023437285.1 Actinomycetes bacterium
CGCGCGGGCGTACCCGTGCTCGGTGACGGCCGGGCCGTGCCAGGCGACGTGGGTGACGAAGTCGCGCACGCGGGCGGGGGCCGCCGCCACGACGGCGCGGACCGCCTCGCCGTCGGTAGCGGCCGCCACGAGTGCCGCGAGCACCTCGCGCTTGAGCTTGCCGGCCGGCACCCGCCACGCGGTGGCGATGCCGTGCAGGTCGCGGGCGGTGAGCTGGTTGTAGGCGTACTCCACGGGCGGGCCGAGCCGGTGCGGTTGCGGGTACGCCTCCAGCAGCGCGGGCGCGATGATGAGCGCGTCGTCGTGGCGCCAGGCCAGCGCGTGGTCGGCGAGCCAGTCCAGGACGCCGACCAGGTCGGGGTCGTCGGGGGCCACGCCCAGCCCGTTGGCCACCCGGGTGAGCGGCGCGGCCGGGCCGGCGTCGAGCGCCGCGACCATCTCGATGACCTGCGCGGCGGGCGTGGGCGAGGTGTAGAGCGCCGTCAGCGTGGCCGACCGGCGCGACAGCCGGGAGGTCAGCTCGGTCAGGGTCCGGGCGGGCCGGGGCAGCCGGGCCTCGGCCCGGTTGGCGATGATGCGGGCCAGGGCGTCGGCGTCCAGGCTGCTGAGCCAGGTGCCCAGGTCCGGGTTTGTCATCGTGGTGTCCCCTCGGGTCGCGTCAACGCGGCGGCCCCCATCCTGCCTGGCGGACATGCCGGCCGCAGCGGACGCGCCAACGAGTACCGCGACACGGGTACCCAAAATGTGAACGGCGTGTCGCCACGCCGCCGGGGGGGACGATTTCTGATCTTTTCGGAGCGGTACGGTATGCGAAGATTTATGCTGTTTACGAGGAGAATGCCCGCTACGACCCTTTGTCGGCTCCGCGATCATCGTCCACATGGGTCCTGACCGGACAGTGCACTGTGGAATGGATATTGCCGAAATCCTGGACACCCGGAGGGCGAAGTGGCAGCGTAGAGGCATGGCAGATGGAGTCAACGCTACCGCGGCGGCCCTTCTCGGGCTGCTGCATGAGGGCCCGATGACGGGTGGACAGTTGATGGCGACGGCGGAGCGCCGGCTGGGGCCCTACTGGTCGATGACGCGCAGCCAGGTGTACCGGGAGCTGCCCGCACTCGCCGACATGGGGTACGTGCGGGAGGGCAAGCCCGGTCCGCGGGCCAGCCAGCCCTACGTGATCACGCCCGCCGGCAAGCGCGCCTTCGCCCGGTGGCTGGCCGAGGAGCCGGGCCTGGAGTCGCTGCGCAACCCGACCGCCCTGCGGGTGGCGTTCGGTGCCCACCAGTCCCCGACCGCGCTCAAGAACCTCTACGTGTCCGCGACCGAGGAGCACACCGAGGCGCTCGCGGCCGTCCGGGAGCAGATCAAGCAGGCCAAGGCCGAGGGCGACGGCTATGGCGTCGCCGCGCTGGACTTCGCGGTGGCCTACCACAAGGCCGCGCTGAACTGGCTCAAGAGCGTCCCGGCCAAGTGAGGCGCGGGTCGCGAGCCATGATCACAATAGCCGGCTAGGCTTGCTGCTCGTGACCACTGCCGACCTTGCTGACAAGCTCAAGGAACTCGACGCCACCCTGCGCAACATCGAGACCGTCCTGGACCTCGACAAGATGCGCCGGGAGAAGGCCGACCTCGAGGAGCAGGCCGGCGCACCCGATCTCTGGGACGACCAGGCGCGGGCCCAGCAGGTGACCTCCCGCCTCTCCTACGTCGGTGGTGAGATCAACAAGCTGGAGCGGCTGCGTTCCCGGCTCGACGACGCCGTCGTCCTGCTGGAACTCGCCGAGTCCGAGAACGACGCCGCGTCGGCCGCCGAGGCCGGAACCGAGGTGGTCGCGCTGGAGAAGGCCGTCGAGGAGCTCGAGGTCCGGACCCTGCTGTCCGGGGAGTACGACCCCCGCGAGGCGCTCGTCACGATCCGCTCCGGCGCGGGCGGCGTGGACGCCGCGGACTTCGCCGAGATGCTGCTGCGCATGTACCTGCGCTGGGCCGAACGGCACGGGTACGGCACCGACGTCTACGACACCTCGTACGCGGAGGAGGCCGGTCTCAAGTCGGCCACCTTCGCCGTCAAGTCGCCCTACGCGTACGGCACGCTGTCGGTCGAGGCCGGCACCCACCGGCTCGTGCGGATCAGCCCGTTCGACAACCAGGGGCGCCGGCAGACCAGCTTCGCCGCCGTCGAGGTCGTCCCAGTCGTCGAACAGACCGACGAGATCGACATTCCGGACGACGACCTGCGCGTGGACGTCTACCGCTCGTCCGGCCCCGGCGGGCAGGGCGTCAACACGACCGACTCCGCGGTGCGGCTGACCCACCTCCCCACCGGGATCGTCGTCAGCTGCCAGAACGAGCGCTCCCAACTGCAGAACAAGGCCACCGCCATGAGCGTGCTGAAGGCGAAGCTGCTCGCGGTGAAGCGCGCCGAGGAGCAGGCCAAGATGGACCAGCTGCGTGGCGACGTGGCGGGGTCCTGGGGTGATCAGATGCGCTCCTATGTGCTACACCCGTACCAGATGGTGAAGGATCTTCGTACCGAGTACGAGACCGGCAATCCGACGGCCGTCTTCGACGGCGACATCGACGGGTTCATCGAGGCGGGCATCCGGTGGCGTAAGCAGAACCAACTCGCGGCGGCGGCGTAGCCGGCCGCGGGACCGAAATGGCGGCGGCGCCGAACGCCGCCCGGAGGAGGGGCCAGTGCAGGTCTCGGCGCGTGGGGACTACGCGGTCCGCGCGGCATTGACGCTGGCGGCGGCCTACCCCGCGACGGTTTCCGCGCAGGCGCTCGCGACCGAGCAGCAGATGCCCCGCAAGTTCCTCGAGGCGATCCTCGCCGACCTGCGCCGCGCCGGCGTGGTGCAGAGCACCCGCGGCGTCGACGGCGGGTACACGCTGTCCAAGCCGCCCGGCGAGGTCATGGTCGGCCAGATCCTGCGCGCCGTCGACGGGCCACTTGCCGGGGTGCGCGGCCAGCGCCCCGAGGAGACCGCCTACCCCGGCGCGGCGCAGCACCTGCCGCACCTGTGGGTGGCGGTGCGCGCGTCGGTGCGCCGGGTGCTCGACGAGGTCAGCCTCGCCGAACTGGTGCGTGGCCGGCTGCCGGCGCACGTACGGCGACTCCTCGCCGACCACGAGGCCTGGCAGTCTCGCTGACGTACCGTTACTTCTTCGTTCCTAAGAGCAATTCTTTGGGCGTACGGGCGTCCGCGTTTTCAGCGCTTTTGCGGCCGAAACCTGCGCAACCGGGCACGTGGACTTGGCGGTTCAGTGACACGGCGTAGACTCACCACCCGTGATTGCGCTTGAGCACGTGACGAAGACCTACCCCAAGGCGTCGCGCCCTTCCCTCAACGACGTCTCGGTCACCATGGAGAAGGGCGAGTTCGTCTTCTTCATTGGACCTTCCGGCTCCGGCAAGTCCACGTTCATCAAGCTCCTCCTGCGCGAGGTGCAGCCCACCAAGGGCAAGATCATGGTGAACGGTCGTGACCTCGGACATATGCGTTCGTGGCGCGTGCCGCACTTCCGGCGCTCCATCGGCTGCGTATTCCAGGACTTCCGCCTGCTGCCCAACCGCACGGCGTACGAGAACGTCGCCTTCGCCCTCGAGGTGATCGGCAAGACGCAGGCCGTGGCCCGGCGGGTCGTACCCGAGGTGCTCGAACTGGTCGGCCTCGGCGGCAAGGAGCACCGGTACCCCCACGAGCTGTCGGGCGGTGAGCAGCAGCGCGTCGCGGTCGCCCGAGCGTTCGTGAACCGGCCGCTCATCCTGCTCGCCGACGAGCCCACGGGAAACCTGGACCCGGACACCTCGATCGAGATCATGCGACTCCTCGACCGGATCAACCGGACCGGCACCACGGTCGTGATGGTGACTCACGACTCGAACATCGTGAACCAGATGCGCCGCCGCGTCGTCGAGATCGAGGCCGGCAAGATCGTTCGTGACCAGCCCCGGGGCGTCTACGGCTGACGGCCGGACCAGAGAAGGCGGGAAGGATCCCACCCGATGCGTATCAAGTACGTCCTGTCCGAGGTGCTCACCGGACTGTGGCGAAACGTGACCATGACCATCGCGATGATCATCACGATGGCCGTGTCACTCACCCTGGTCGGCGCGAGCCTGCTGATGTTCATGCAGGTCAACCTGATGAAGGACTTCTACTACGAGCAGATCGAGGTCACGGT
The DNA here is from genome assembly GCA_023437285.1 of Actinomycetes bacterium. Lineage (GTDB taxonomy): Bacteria > Actinomycetota > Actinomycetes > Mycobacteriales > Micromonosporaceae > Luedemannella. The sequence continues at coordinate 4,192 of JAEZGP010000197.1, forward strand.
CTTCCTCAAGAACGACGCGACCCAACCGCAGAAGGACGCGATCAACGCGGCCCTGCAGGGCGACGAGCTCGTGGAGAAGTTCGAATTCGAGACGCGCGAACAGGCGCACGCCCGGTTCAGTGAGATCTTCAAGGACGCCCCGGACCTGGTCGCCTCCACCAAGGTCGACTCGCTGCCCGAGTCGTACCGCGTGAAGCTCAAGGACCCCGGCAGGTTCAGCGAGATCGAGGCGAAGTTCCAGACCATGGAGGGCGTCGACGAGATCGTCGACCAGAAAGCGCTGCTCTCCAAGGTCTTCTCGGTCATCAGTTCGCTGCAGAAACTGGCCCTCATCATCGCCATCGTGCAGGGCGTCGCGGCCCTCCTCCTGGTGATCAACACAATCCAGGTGGCCGCCTACAGCAAACGGCGCGAGGTTGCCGTCATGAAACTCGTCGGTGCCTCAAACTGGTTCATCCAGGCCCCCTTCGTCCTGGAGGCCGTGGCGGCGGGCCTCATCGGCGCGGTCATCGCGTACGTCATCCTGATCTGTTCCAAGATCTTCGTCATCGACGGCACGCTGAAACCGCTCACCACATTGCTGCTCGACGTCCCCTGGAGCAACGTCCACCTGGTCTTCCCCGCCATAGCCGGCGTGGCCGTCCTGATCAGCTCGATCACCGGCTGGGTGGCCCTGCGCTTCTACATCAAGGTCTGACACCCCACCCACCCGCAAGCCCCGAGCGCACGCCCTCACGGCCGTCCGTCCGGCGGTTTGGACAGTTACGCGTGGAATATCGGCGCGCATTACGCGCGTAACTGTCCAAACATGCGCTTGAGCCGCAGGCGGTCGCGTCCGTCCGGCGGTTTGGACGGTTGCGCGTGGAATAGGGGCGCCGCATTACACGCGAAACTGTCCAAATGTTGGCTTGGGCTGCCCTCGGCGGGGCGCGGGGGCGGGGGGGGGGGGCGCGGATACGGGGCGGGGCGCGGGGCGGCGCGGTGAGAACAGGGCCGGGGCGAATCTCAAGGGTGTCATTTCGGGCGAAACGGTCGTTAGTCACTGCGGGCGGCGCTATCCGGGGCCGCGTGGGCCAGGAAACGGTGGGCAGTGGAGCGAACCGCGCTCAGGCGCGTTGTGGGCGCGCTGGCGACCGTCCTCGTGCTGGTGGCCGAGGTGCCGGCGACCGCTGATCCGCATTCGGACAAAAGGCGCGTGGACCGGGCTGCCGCCCGTACGAGAGCGGCTTTGGAGATTGCCAACGATCGGGCGCAAGCGGCCGGCGTGGCGTACGCCCTGGTGAACAGGAAGCTGCCGGGGGCCCGGCGGCAGCTGGCCGAGGCCCAGGGGCGACTGGCTGGCGCTCAGGTGACGGCCCGCACCGCGGCACGGGCGGCGCGGCGCGCGGACGCCG
>JAEZGP010000240.1 GCA_023437285.1 Actinomycetes bacterium
CCCGACGACTTCGCCCAGTACGGCGTCACCGGCCGAGCACTGGACAAACTCCGGAACCGATTCGCCGAATGGCGCCGTGAACTACTCGACGAGGAGCAACCCCCGGAGGATGACCCGGCTCTCGACTCACGGCAGCAATAAGCCTGCACCACAAGATCCATGAGGACCCGGCTGATCTTCCGCAGGCGATCGCAGCAAGGCGTCGGAGCGACCGGCACACGCAAGCAGAAAACAGAAAGCCACCACCCGCACCGACCCGCGCCGCCGCCAACGGTTCCTCGACGCCTACGTCCAGGCGCTCATCGACCGCGACGTCCGCCAGCTCTCCGACATCCAGCACAAGGGCGAGCTCCGCAGGCTGATACGCCTCCTCGCGGGCAGATCTGCGACCATCATCGCCGCCAACTCCCTCGAATCCACACTCGGACTGAGTCGGCCGACGATCGCTCGCTACCTCCAGGCCCTGGAAGAGATCTTCCTGATCAAGCGGATCCCGGGCTGGTCCCGCAACCTGGGCACCCGGGCCCACCGCAGCGCCGAAACTGATCTTCGTCGACTCCGGTATCGCCGCCAACGAGATCGCAACCGACGCCCGGGCACTGCTCCGGCCGGGCGCACCGTTCGGCCCGCTACTCGAATCATTTGTCCTGTCCGAGCTATTCCGCCAGCTCACCTGGTCAGAGCAGTTCGTCGACCTGTTCCACTACCGCGACCAGAGCAGGTATGAAGTCGACGCGGTGCTCGAGAACCGAGTTGGTCAGGTGGTCGGGATCGAAGTCAAGGCGGCCACCACCGTCGGGCCCGACGACTTTCGCGGGCTACGCCGACTCGCCGACCGCCTCGGCGACGACTTCGTCACCGGCATCGTCCTCTACACCGGAACCGCGACGCTGCCGTTCGGCGATAAGCTCCGCGCCCTGCCAGTGAGTGCCCTGTGGCAGGTTCCCGCCCCAGCGCAAGGTTGACTTAGCCCTCATCGCAGGTCATCGGCCTGCCGTCGCCGAGGCTCTGGGGGTACGCCACCTGGTTTAACCGCAGCCGGCCGGGAAACTGAGTCGCCATGCGTCTACCGACCTTGGTCAAGACCGCGGCGGCGGTCACCGCGACCGCCGCCGTCGGTGCTGTGATCACCTCATCCAGTACCTCGTCCGGCTGGTACCGCCGTCTGCGCAAGCCCTCCTGGCAGCCGCCGTCGGCCGCGTTCCCCCTGGTGTGGACGCCGTTGTACGCGTTGATCGCGGTGGCCGGCGCGCGGGCACTCGACCGCGCCGAGGGCGCCGAGCGGGCCGCCTTCACCCGCGACTACGCGCTCAACCTGGCGCTCAACGCCGGTTGGACCGCGCTGTTCTTCGGTGCGCGCCGGCCCGCCGCCGCGCTAGCCGAGATCACCGCGCTGAACGCGTCGAACATCCTGTTGGTGCGTCGCGCCGGGCGTACCGACCGTCTCGCGGGCGCCGCGCTCGTCCCGTACGCGGGGTGGACCCTCTTCGCGACCGCACTCAACGGTGCCATCGTCGGTCTCAACCGCGGCCGGTGAACCGGTCCCGCGCACGCCCCGACGGCAGGGAATTCCCGGCAGGGGGAGCGCGCTTGATCCGACGTGACCGACTCACGGGGCCTTGATGATCTGAGTGACGTGCTGGAACGCCTGCGGTGGTCCGTGGGCGCCTACCGTCAGGACACCCTGAAACGCGGCGACCGGCACCCGGTTAACGGCAGCACCGGGCGGTTCTATTTCGTGGCCGACGGCGCCGTGGACGTGCGTGGCGACGCGGAGAGCGTCGCGCTGCAGGCCGGCGCCTTCCTGCTCGCGCCGCGCGGCGGCAGGCACACGTTCGTCGCGCGCGAGGAGACCACGCTGCACAGCGGCGAGCTGACCGTCGCCTCCGCCGGGGCGGCACCCGTGCTGTCCGCGTTGCCGGACAAGGTGATCGCGCACTGCTTCGTGTGCCGGGAACCCATCGTCGCCGCGCTGATCGAGAAGATGGCCGGGGAGGCGAGCCAGAACCGGCCCGGCGCGCGGTCGGTGGTGTCGCAGCTCGGCAACGTGCTCGCGGCGGCGGCGATCCGGTCGTGGGTGGAGTCCGGGTGCGGGAGCGCGGACCTCTTATCCGTACCGCTGAAGGACAGCGACGTGGGGCGGGCATTGGCCGCCATCCACGCCGACCCGGGCGAGCCGTGGACGCTGGACCGGCTGGCGCGCATCGGGCTGGCGTCGCGGTCGGCGTTCGCGGAACGGTTCCGGCTCGCGGTCGGGGAGACCCCGGCGCGGTACGTCGCGCGGGTACGCATGGAGCAGGCCAAGCGGCTGCTGGCCGAGCGTACGACCGTGGCTGAAGTTGCGGTGCGGCTCGGGTACGGGTCGGAGGCGGCGTTCAGCCGCGCCTTCCGCCGGCATGAGGGCGTGCCGCCGACGACGTGGCGCCACGCCCCCACGAGCGGGGTGGTCAAACCTTTCGGGCGCTAGCGAACACGACACCGCCGGCGGCGGCGGCGACGCCGGCCACGAGCAGGGCCGCCTGGACGTCGAACGCGTCGAGCAGCAGGCCGCCGGCGGCCGCCCCCATGGCGATCGCCACCTGGAACATGCCGGTGATCAGCCCGCCGGCGGGTTCGAGGCGGTCGGGCTCGACCCGGGACACCCACGTCATGACGATGCTGGGGATGCCGCCGAACGCCAGGCCCCACAGGCCGACAGAAACGGCGATCAGGGCGTACGAGCTGGACAGCACCGCCACGCCGATCGTCGCCACGCCGATGAGCAGCGGGGACATGAGCAGGGTCAGCCGCAGGTGCTGGTCGGCGAGCCAGCCGGCGAGGAGGTTGCCGCCGAATGTGGCCACGCCGAAGACGGTCAGCAGCAGCGCGAGCTGTGGGGCGGTGATGGCGGGGACCCGCTCGGCGGCCGGTCGCACGTACGTGAACGCGGCGAAGTGACCGCCCGCGACGAGCAGGACGGCGAGCAGGCCGAGCTGCATGGTGCGGGTACGCGCCGTGTCGATGAGCGTGCGCAGCGGCGTCGTGCCGGAGGGCGCGACCGGCGGCAGCCACAGCAGCTGCAGCGACAGCGCCACGAACGCGACCACGACGGCCAGCCAGAACACGGGCCGCCAGCCCAGGACCTCCCCGAGGTACGTCCCGACGGGTACGGCCGTGACCGTGGCCAGCGACATGCCGAGGTTGATGCTCATCGTGGCCCGGCCCATCCGGCCGGCGGGCACGAGCTGCCCCACGACGGCGAGGGCCATGGCCCAGAACCCGGCGATCGCGACGCCGAGCAGCAGCCGGGCGGCGAGCAGGACCGGGTAGGACGGGGCGACCGCCACGATCGCGTTCGACACGATGGCAAGCAACATCAACAGCGCCAGGAGGTACCGGCGGTCCAGCCGCGGTACGAGGATGCCGACGGTCGGCGCGGCGATGATGCCGGTAATGGCGGTGGCCGTGACGGCCTGCCCGGCGGTACCTTCGCTGATCCCCATGTCGGCGGCGATCGGCGACAGCAGGCTCGCCGGCAGGAACTCGGCCATGACGAGCGCGTAGATGCCCAGGGACAGCGAGGCGACGGCGAGCCAGGGGGAGCGGTGGCGGCGCGCGGCACGGGCGGCGGGGACCACGCGCGGCTGCGTTGAGGTCAGAGTCACCACTCCAGAGTCGCCCGGTCGGGTGGCCCCGGCTTGATAGCCCGTCGCCGATCCATGACCGATCGTCCAGGGATGCGTCGGCCCGGGTCCGCGCCGGTTGGCGCGCATGTGTCATTGTGGCCGAATGCTGTCGTCCGGCCACCGACTCGGCAACTATGAGGTTGTCCGTTTCCTCGGTGCCGGCGGCCAGGGTGCGGTCTACCTGTGCCGGCACGTACGCCTCGACCGCCTGGACGCGGTGAAGCTGCTGCCGCACTACCGGGGCGACCCGTTGACGCGCCTGCGCTTCGAGCGCGAGGCCGCGAGCGCCGCCCGGCTGCACCACCCCAACCTGGTGACCGTCCACGACGCGGGGGAACTTCCCGACGGGTCGTTCTACGTCGCCATGCAGTACGTGGACGGGCCGAGCCTGTCCACAGTGATTCGTGAGGGCCTCATCGAGGACCGGGCCGGGATCATCCGGGTGCTCCGCCAGGTCGCCGACGCGCTCGATGTGGCCCACCGGGCGAACCTGATGCACCGCGACGTCAAGCCCGCCAACATCCTGGTGGCCAACCCCGAATCGGACCAACCGCACGCGTACCTGGTGGACTTCGGCATCGCCAAGCTGGTCACCGTCGGCGACCCGTCGCTGACCAGCCAGATCATGGGTACCTACGCGTACATGCCGCCGGAGCGTCTCGACGGCAAGTCGGGCACGGCGCAGTCCGACCAGTACTCCCTGGCGTGCACCGCCTACCACTGGCTGGTCGGCGAGGTCCCGTACCCGGACACCAGCCCGGTCGCCTTGATGCGGGCGGTGACCGGCGAGCCGCCGCCCCGCGCCAGCCAGCGCCG
>JAEZGP010000271.1 GCA_023437285.1 Actinomycetes bacterium
CGGTCTAGGACCGATCAGGTCAGCTCCGTCAGGAGCCGATGAGTGCGGCGTAGTCGGCCATTGCCATGGCGACGTCGGCCTGCGCCCAGAAGCGGTGGAACGTGAAGGTCGGGGCGGGTCCACCGTCAAGGTAGGCCTGGACCTTCGGCCAGTCCGGGTCGTTCTTGTAGAAGGAGCGGATGTCCAGGAACGACTTCCCGGGGGCGATCACGTCGCCGTTGGGCATCTTGCCGTTGTAGCCCGACGGGATGTAAAGGCCGGTCTGGTTGCTCGAGGTCCAGATGTCGTCGAACCGCTTGTAGTCCTCGCGGGTCTCCGGCACGGCGACGCCCTTGTCGTCCGAGTTGGCCCACAGCGCGTCGAGCAGCGCCTTGGCCTTGTCCTTCGCGGCGGTGTTGTTGGCCTTGGCACCGTAGAAGATGAGCGCCCGCGCGAGCGAGGCCGCCACACCGACGTCGGAACCCGAGTTGACGATGGTGACGTGCAGACCCGAGTTGTTCACCGAGGTCGTGCCCGACGACCAGTTGCCGCCCGGCTGACCGGTCCAGTCCAGCGTCGACGGGACCGAGAAGGTCGAGCCCGACGCCGTGGTGTTCGCGACCACCCAGGCAGCCCACTTGTCGAGGAGTGCCTTGGCCTTCGCGTCACCCGTGACGTAGTAGTACTCCGCCACGCGCTGCATGGACCACGCCTGGAAACCCATCCAGGTGTTGGAGCCCGGGTCGGCGTAGACGGGGTTCTCCTCGTAGGCGAGGCCGTAGAAGGTCGGCGTACCCGACGGCGGCGCGGAGTAGTCCCCGCCCCAGCTGTTGGTCGCGCCACCCGCCATGCCACCTTCGGCCGACTGCAGCCAGGTGTAGAACTCGATCTGACGCGTCAGGCTGGTCGCCCAGTCGCCGGCCGCCGTCGACGACCTCGGCTTGAGGGCGGCGTCGGTGGACAGCACGTACGCGGCCATCGGGTTCTGGTAACCCATGTGGTTGTGGCTGGAACCGATGCGCCACGACCAGTCGTTCGAGGCGCCACCGCCCCACGCGACGTACCAGTTGAGCAGGTAGTTCGACGAGTCCTTACCCGTGCCCGCGGCGCAGGACTTGGACGTGCAGCCCGGCTTCTTGAAGTACTTGTCGTACATCGCGTAGCGCAGGTAGTCGCCCATCTTGGCGGCCTTGGTGATGGTGCCGGAGACGGCCGAGCTGTTGCCCTGCTCGGCGGCCCAGGTCTTGGCCCAGTAGGCCGCCTGGACAGCACGCGCGTCGGCGTCGGGGGCCGTGCTGTAGCGCCACTGCTTCGCCGGCGTGCCGGAGATGAAGATCGGCAGGTAACCGGCGTTGGGCTGGCCGTAGGTGAAGTCGTCGCACGACGGGTGCGCGACGGTCTCCCACGCCGACTCCTGCGGGCCACGCTGGAAGGTGTTGATGTACGACACCTTGCTGCCGCAGCCGCTGAAGCCGTAGACGTTGTCCACATCCAGGATCCAGTGCATCTGGTAGATGTCGGTGTTGCCGTAGGTGCTGACCAGCTCGTTGTAGAGCGGGTCGGTGCCGACCTTGACCGACGTGTCGAGCAGACCACCCTGCTGCGGGTAGAGGCTCGGCTGGCTGGCCTCGCCGGCGTAGTCAGCCGGGTCGCTCGGGTTGTAGTTGTTCGTGGTCTGCTTGCTGTGCGCCGGGATGATGTAGTTCTCCATCACGGCCCAGGCCTGGTTGAAGCGGGTCCAGTCCTTGGTCGCCTTGCCGTAGTAGGCCTCCAGCCACAGGTAGTAGCTGAACGCCTCCGACGTGGTCTCGTGACCGTGGTCGGGCGCCTCGACGACCAGCGTCTCGATCGAGTGGTACGGCACACCCTCGGGCGAGAAGTACCCGTTCGACGGGGACTTGATCTTGTTGTAGTGGTCGAGGAACCGCTGCAGGTACGGGTCGGTCGTGGCGCCGTCGTCGTCCTGCTCGGTGGCCGACACGATCACCGAGGTGAAGTCGTTCGCGGCCACCGTAAAGCTCGCGGTGCCGTTGGTGGCGTCGGCGTCGTCGGCCGCGGAGACGGTGACCGTCTGCGCGGTGGCCCAGTTCGACGTGGTGAACGTCAGCGAGGTGGGGCTCGCGGTCAGGTCGGCGTCGCCGCCGGAGACCTTGGTGACCGACACCGTCGTGGTGGCCGACGGGGCGGCCGACAGGGCGACCGTGAAGGTCTTGCTGCCACGCTCAGGAACGGTGAGCGAGGTGGGCGTGACCGTCAGGGTCGGCGTCGTCGCGGCGTCCACGTAGACCGGCACGTCCGGCACGAGCGGGCTCACCGCGTTGAGGTTGTCGTACGCCTTGGCCTGGATCTGGTACGCCGCGGCCTGCGCGGGCACGCCACTCCAGGTGTACGAGTACGGCGCCGTGGTGTCGGTGCCGAGCAGCAGGCCGTCGTGGTAGAACTCGACCTTGCTGATCGACCCGTCCGAGTCCGCCGCGTTGGCGTTGATGGTGATGTTCGCCGGCGCGGTGAAGCGCTGGTTCGCGCTCGGCGCGGTGATGCTCACCGTCGGCGGCTGGTTGACCGCGGTGGTCGGCGGACGGCTCGTCGGCACCGAGCTCGTCGGCGGGCGACTGGTGGGCACGGAGCTCGTCGGCGGGCGGCTGGTCGGCACCGAGCTGGTCGGCGGACGGCTGGTCGGCACCGAGCTCGTCGGCGGACGGCTCGTCGGCACGCTGCTCGTCGGGGTGGTGCCGTTGCACGGCACGCCGTTGACCGCGAAGTTCGTCGGGTCGCCGTTGGTCCCGGTGTAGGAACCGTTGAAGCCGACGTCCATGACAGTGGCGCCGCTGGCGAGGGCGCCGTTCCACGACGCGTTGCGGACGGTCACCGTCCTCCCGGACTGGGAGAACGTGCCGTTCCAGCCCTGCGAGACGACCTGGTTGCCGGGGAAGTCGAACGTGAGCGCCCAGCTGGTCCAGGCGTCACCCACGTTCTGGATGTTGAAGCTGCCGGTGAAGCCCGTGGGCCACTCGGCTCGCTTGGTATAGGTCACCTGACAGGCGGTGGCCGCGGAAGCCGGCGACGCCGCCAGGACGGTGAGGCCCGTAGCGGCAAGGGCGACGGTCGCCGATGCGGCGATCACTCTCCCCCGCCGTGTCCGGGTAAACCTCGACAACGGACTCATTACGACTGATCTCCTTGAGCCATGGCAGAGCCGTGGGTACGACTCAGCGAGGCGCCGTGGAGGTCACAGTGGACCTTCCGACGTACGCCCATGGGGATCAGCCCGGCCCGGACCGCGGGCTAAAAGCGGGACGGCCACCGACGTGGCGGTGGCAGGAACGTCGACCCGGTGTGATGGTGACCAGGTGCCCTCGACGTCGCGGGTGTCACAAGGCTCTTTGCGCGAGTGCAGTGATTCTGGCATGGGAACGCTCCCAGAACAAGGCCAGCCATTCGTCATGGTCGCTTTCAGCGCTAGTTTCAACGCTGTTTCGCATATCCGCACTACACGTTGCGTTCACGTTGCCGCCCGGTAGCCGGATCTTGACGCGGGTCTTCCCCGAACGCCGGACGGCTATTAAAGTCCCCTACCAACGTCGATGGGAGCGCTTCCATCGATGAACCACCAAGACTTACGCACCACACATAAGCCAGACCAACGACCGGCGACGGGTCAGCCCGGACACCGTCGCCGGTCGTTCCACCCAACGTGGCGTGGAGAGGAGGTGGTAGCCGAACCACCACAAGGCCCCGGCTCCCGCGCAACGCGCATCACCAAGGGGCTTCAACCAAACGGTGATACGCGAACAGAACATCCCGTGGGGACGGGGATGCCCTCCTCGTCCCCACGGTACCGTCCCGTCGCACGACGGAGGCATCCCTCGGCCGGTCAGGACCATCACATCCCCCGGCGGCGAAACGACTCAAATCCCTTTGTTCTCGGGCAGTGCCGCCTGCGTGCGCGCGCCCGTGCGGATAGCGCGCCTCAGGAGTACGTCATGAAATCCCTCAGGACCTTCCGGAGACACCGGAAGGCGCGAGCCGCCGCCGTCGCTGTCGCCGTCGCCGCCACCGCGGTGCTGACGCCGGTGATCGGACGGCTCGCCGCCGCCGACGCGGCCATCTCCGCCAACTACGCGGACGCGCTGAGCAAGGCCGTCTGGTTCTACGACGCCCAGCGCCTGGGCAAGCTGCCCGCCAACAACCGCGTCTCCTGGCGCGGCGACAGCTTCCTCAGCGACGGCGCCGACGTCGGGCTCGACCTCACCGGTGGCTTCGCCGACGCGGGCGACACGATCAAGGCGACCTTCCCGCTCGCCCACACGCTCACCACCCTGGCGTGGTCCTACGTGGACAACTCGGCGGGCTACAGCGCCGCCGGCCAGAGCAACCACCTGCTGGCCAACCTGCGCTGGGGCATGGACTGGATGATCAAGGCGCACCCGTCGGCGAACAAGCTGGTCGTCGAGGTCGGTGACCCCACCGAGGACCACAAGCTGTGGGCCGCCGCCGAGCTGCAGACCTATCCCCGCAAGACGTACGTGATCGACAGCTCCTGCGGCGGTTCCGAGGTCGCCGCGTCCAGCGCCGCCGCCTTCGCGTCCGCGTCCCTGGCCTTCAAGGCCTCCGACCCGACGTACTCGGCGACCCTGCTCACGCACGCCAAGCAGCTCTACACGTTCGCCGACACGGTACGCGGCAAGTACACCACCTGCGTGCCGGTCATGTCGGCGTTCTACGACTCGTGGAGCGGCTACTACGACGAGCTGACCTGGGGCGCGCTCTGGCTCTACCAGGCCACCAATGACGCGACCTACCTGACCAAGGCGAAGTCGCTCTACACCAGCCTGCCCAAGACGGGCCAGTCGTCGAGCGACCCGATCGCCTACGCCGGCACGTACGACTGGGACGACAAGACCCAGGCGAGCATCTTCCTGCTGGCGAAGCTCACCCGCGAGCAGACCTACATCGACGCGGCCAACCGCTGGGCCGACTGGCTCACCGGGCCGAACGGGTACAACGGCGCCAAGGCCACGTACTCCCCCGGCGGCCAGGTGTTCCACGGCGCCTGGGGCTCCAACCGGTACGCCGCGAACTCCGCGATGCTGGCGCTGGCCTACGCCGACTCGGGCGTCTTCGACGCCACGCGCGCCACGCGGATGCACGACTTCGCGGTACGCCAGGTCAACTACGTCCTCGGCGACAACCCGCTGTCCCTGTCGTACCTCATCGGCTACGGCAGCAAGTACATCCAGATGCCGCACCACCGCGGCGCGCACGGCCCGTGGGGCAACAACCCCGACCAGGACCCGGTCAACAACCGGCACATCCTCTACGGCGCCGTGGTCGGCGGGCCCACGTCCGCCAACGACCAGTACGGCACGGAGAAGCGCAGCGACTTCCAGAAGTCCGAGGTCGCCATCGACTACAACGCCGGCATGACCGGGGCCCTGGCCCGGCTCGCCAAGGAGTACGGCGGCACGCCGTCGGCCATCCCGACGGAAACGCCGGACGGCCCGGAGATGTACGTGCTCGCCTCGCTCAACCAGGTGGGCACCGGCACGGGTACGAGCTTCTTCGAGATCAAGGCCCTGCTGCAGAACAAGTCGGCGTGGCCGGCCCGGCCGCTGAAGAACGGCTCGTACCGGTACTACTTCACGCTCGACGCCGGCTACTCGGCCAGCCAGGTGAGCGTGACGTCCGCCTACAGCCAGTGCCCGACCGCTCCGACGATCAGCCAGTACTCGGGCAACGTCTACTACGTGACGATCAACTGCACCGGCGTGACGATCGCGCCGACCGGGCAGCCGGACTTCACGAAGGAGACGCAGTTCCGGGTGATCTTCCCGGGTCCGCACGACCACACCAAGGACTGGTCGTGGGCCGGGGTGAGCACCACGCAGTCCTCGCCCGCCCTGGCGAGCAACATCCAGGTGTTCGACGGGACGACCGCCGTCTACGGCAACGCCCCGGGCACCGTGACCCCCACGTCCGCGGCACCCACCTCGGTGGCGCCGACGACGACCCGGCCGACGACGGCGGCGCCGACCTCGGTGGTGCCCACCTCGGTAGTGCCGACCACGGCCGGGCCCACCACCGCCGGGCCCACCACCGCCGGGCCGACGTCCGCGGCGCCCACGTCGACGCGGCCCACGACCGGCGCGCCGACCAGCGGGCCGGGAGCCACCTGCAAGGTGGCGTACTCGACGAACGACTGGGGTTCCGGCTTCACCGGCGCCGTCACGATCACCAACACCGGCACGTCCGCACTGAGCAGTTGGTCGCTGAAGTTCTCCTTCAGCGGCAACCAGCAGGTGACCCAGGGCTGGTCGGCGACGTGGTCGCAGAGCGGCACGGCGGTCACCGCGACGAACCTGTCGTGGAACGGTTCCCTGGCGCCCGGCGCGTCGACGAGCATCGGTTTCAACGGAAGTTACAGCGGAAGCAACGCGAAACCGACGTCGTTCACGCTCAACGGCTCGGCCTGTTCCCTGGGCTGAACAGCCCGTCCCCGGCGGGGACACGGCGTCCACCCCGTGCCCCCGCCACACCACCCCGCCACAAAAGGACGCGCTCCGGCACAATAACGGTACGTGGGAGCGCTCCCAAAGATCAGGTAGGAGGCACCAGCATGGACGCGAGCGAACCGCCCGCACACCGATCGGCACTGGACGTGGACACCCCCCTCGGGCTGGCCTTTCCGGACGGCTTCGCCTGGGGAGCGGCAACGTCCGCGTTCCAGATCGAGGGCGCGGCGCGGCTCGACGGCCGCGGTGACTCGGTCTGGGACACGTTCTGCCGCACGCCCGGCAAGATCCAGGGCGACCACAACGGCGACATCGCCGCCGACCACTACAACCGCGTACCCGACGACGTGGCCCTGATGAAGCAGCTGGGGCTACAGACATACCGGTTCTCCATCGCCTGGCCGCGCATCATGCCCGACGGCTCCGGCCCGGCCAACCAGCGCGGCCTCGACTTCTACAAGCGCCTCGTCGACCAGCTGCACGCCCACGGCATCACGCCGATGGCCACGCTGTTCCACTGGGACCTGCCCCAGGCGCTGCAGGACAAGGGCGGCTGGGAGTCGCGCGACGTGGCGTACCTCTTCGCCGACTACGCCGAGGTGCTCTACCGCGAGCTCGGCGACGCGGTGCCCACCTGGCTCACCATCAACGAGCCCAAGACGGTGGTGCAGAACGGATACCTGCGGGGCCACCACGCACCCGGCTTCACCGACGAGGGCGCCGCGTACCTCGTCGCGCACCATCTGCAGCTGGCGCACGGGCTCGGCGTGCAGGCGTACCGCGCGAGCGGGCTGTCCGGCCGGATCGGCCCGGCGCTGAACCTGCACCCGTGCTACCCCATGGACGACGACGAGAAGACGCTCACCGCCACCCGCCTGTACGACGGGTACGAGAACCGCCTGTACCTGGACTCCATCGTGCACGGGCACTACCCCGAGGATGTGCTCGCCGACCTGGGCGAGGACAGCCGCATGGTGCAGGGCATCCGCTCGGGCGACCTGGCGATCATCTCCTCGCCGATCGACCTGCTGGCCGTGCAGTACTACTGCCCGCTCTACATCGACTGCGACGGCGAGTGCGTCACCAAGCTGCCGACGTCGCAGGCGAGCTGGCAGCAGATCTACCCCGAGGGCATGTACGACATCCTTACCCGGGTGCACCGCGAGTACGGCGGGCTGCCGATCACCATCACCGAGAACGGCCTGCCCACCCTCCACGAGCCCAACGGCGACGGATCGGTGGACGATCTGGAGCGCGTACAGTTCCTGCGCGACCACTTCGCCGCCGCGCACCGCGCCGTCGCGGAGGGGGTGCGGCTGGAGAGCTACCACGTGTGGTCCCTGATGGACAACTTCGAGTGGGAGCAGGGCTACGGCCAGCGGTGGGGCCTCATCCACGTCGACTACGACACCCTGCGGCGTACGCCCAAGCGCAGCGCCCTGTGGTACAAGAACGTCATCGCGCGCAACGGCGTGTGATCTCGTCGCTCTTCCGGCCGGCGCCGACGACCCCTCGCGG
>JAEZGP010000495.1 GCA_023437285.1 Actinomycetes bacterium
TCGGCCGGCGTGTTGTAGACGTGGAACGAGGCGCGGACGCGGCCCGCGCGGACGGCGGCGCGTACGCCGGCGGCGGCAAGGCGCTCCTCGGCGCCGGGCACGTCCACGGTCACGATGGCGCTGTCGCCGGGCGGCAGGCCCAGCCCGGCCAGGAACCGGTTGGCCAGCGCCACGTTGTGCTCGTGGATCGCCGCGACCCCGAGTTGCTCGACCACTTCCAGCGCGGGCGCCGTGCCGACCCAGGCCTGCCAGGCCGGGGAGATGTCGAACCGGCGGGCCGTCGCGGCCAGGCGCATCGGCGGGCCGTAGTAGGAGGCGTGCACGTCCTCGCCCGCGTACCAGCCGGCGGCCAGCGGCCGGAACCGGTCGCGGACCTGCGGGCCGAGGTAGACGAACGCCGTCCCGCGCGGGGACATGAGCCACTTGTACGCCCCGACGACCACCACGTCGGCGAGCCCGGCGTCGAACGGCAACCAACCGCACGCCTGGGTCGCGTCGACCACGATCATCGCCCCGCCGGCGCGGGCCGCCCGGCACACGTTCGCGTAGTCGGCGATCCGCCCGTCGGCGGACTGCACCAGGCTGAAGCACACCACGTCGGCGTCCTGGGCCGCCTCGGCCAGCCCGGCCAGCGGCACCGCGCGCAGCGACACCCCACGATCGGCGTGCACCGCCCACGGGAAGATCGCGGAGGCGAAGTCACCGTCGACGCAGACCACCCGGGCGCCGTCCGGCACGGCCGCCGCGACCGGCGCGAGCAGTTGGGACACCACGGCACCGACGGCCACGTCAGTGGCGTCCACCCCGACGAGGCGGGCGAACGCCGCCCGGGCCCGGTGCGTCGAGGCGTCCCAGCCCTCCCACGAGGTCCGGCCGGTGCGCCAGTCGTCCATCATGGCGCCCAACTCGTCGAGGGCCTGCCGGGGCGGCAGGCCGTAGGAGGCCGTGTTCAGCCAGCCCGGCTCGGGCTGCCACCAGTGCTGCGCCGATTCGATGTCCACGCCGCCAGTCTGTCACCCGCCGCATCTGGAATTCTGGGGCCGTGCACGAGGCGTTTCTGACCCGGCTGACGGAGTCGTTCGAGGCCGCGCGCGACCCGGACCGCGCGCCGGCCATGCGGGCCTACATGCGCGACCAGTTCCCGTTCCTGGGCATCGCCGCCCCGGCGCAGCAGTCCCTGGTCCGCGCGGCGCTCAAGGGCCTGCCGGCGCCCACCGAGGACGAGCTGACGACGATCGCGCTGGCGTGCTGGGAGCGGCCCGAGCGGGAATACCAGTACGCCGCCTGCTTCGTACTGCGCCGGTACGTCAAACGGTGCTCGGCCGGGTTCCTGCCGACCGCCCGCACGCTGATCACGACGAAGTCGTGGTGGGACACGGTCGACGCGCTCGCCGCGCACACCGTCGGCCCGCTCGTGGCGGCCCACCCCGAGCTGGTCACCGTCATGGACGAGTGGATCGTCGACGACAACCTGTGGGTGGCCCGCACGGCGCTGCTGCACCAACTGCGCTACGGCGCGGCGACCGACGAGGAGCGGCTGTTCGCCTACTGCACGAGGCAGGCCGGCCACCCGGACTTCTTCATCCGCAAGGCGATCGGCTGGGCACTTCGGGAGTACGCCCGGACGAACCCCGACGCGGTGCGCGACTTCGTGGCCCGCATTCCCCTGTCGCCGCTGTCGACGCGGGAGGCGCTCAAGCACTTGTAGAGCGCGTCACCGCCGCGTCCTGGCCTCGGCGACCCCCTGGTTGGCCAGCGCGTCGGCGCGCTCGTTGCCCGGGTCGCCGGCGTGGCCCTTCACCCACAGCCACTCGATCTCGTGGCGCTCGCACGCCTTCGACAGCCGCCGCCACAGGTCGGCGTTCTTCACCTCCTGCTTGCCGGCGGTACGCCAGCCGTTGCGCTGCCAGCCGGCCAGCCACTGGGTGATGCCGCTGCGCACGTACACGCTGTCGGTATGCAGCCGCACGGTCGCCGGGCGGGTCAGGTGCTCCAGCGCCTCGATGGCGGCCATCAGCTCCATGCGGTTGTTGGTGGTCGGCCCGGGGTCGCCGCCGTGCAGCTCCTTGACGTGGTCGCCGTAGCGCAGCACCGCTCCCCACCCGCCCGGACCAGGGTTGCCGCTGCACGCGCCGTCCGTGTGGATCTCGACCACCTTCTCCGCCATGCCGGGCAGGCTACCGGGTGCCCACCCGCCGGCTTGCCGGTCGCCCGGGTCGCCCGCGAGGATCACCACCATGCTGGTACGCCCGAAAGCTCTGCTGTTCGACTTCGGCGGCGTGCTCGCCGACACCCCCGACGGGCGGTCGGACTGGCTGCCCACGCTGGTCGAGCGGGTCACGGAGGTGGTCAGCGGGGCGCTGAGCGCCGAGGAGATCGCGGCGGACGTGACGGCCGGGCGGCGGGCGTACGCGCACTGGCGCGACGCTTTCGCCCGTACTCCTGAGCCTGAGGAACTGACGCACGAAGGGTTCTGGGCCGACTTCGTGGCGGCCGACTGGCCCGCCGACGCGCGGGCGGCCGTCGCCGCGCACGCCACCGAGCTGGTGCGGATCTGGATCGACCGGGGCCCGGCGTGGCAGGTACGGGCGGGGGTACGCGAGTCGCTGGAGTTGGCGCGGGAGGCGGGGGTGCCGGCGGCCGTGGTGAGCAACACGCTGTGCGGGGCGGCGATGCGGTCGTTCCTCGACCGGGAAGGGCTCGCGCCGCTGTTCGCCGCGCAGCTCTACAGCGACGAGATCGGTGTCCGCAAGCCGAACCCGCGCTTCGCGCACCTGGCGCTGCAGGCGCTGGGCGGGGTGCCGGCCGACGCCGCGTGGTTCATCGACGACCAGCTCAGCCGGGGAATCCTGTGCGCGCGCCGGGCGGGCGTGGCGACCGCCGTGCACGTCTACGACGGTCCGCTGGCGAGCGCCGACCCGGCTCCGCCGGTGGCGAGCGACCGACCGCCGGCCCGGGCGGGTGAGGAGGCGGCCGCGCTGGCCCGCTACGCGCATCCCCGGTACGCCCCGGACGCGACCGTCCCCACCATGGAGGCGTTCCGTGAGCTGCTCGCCGCCACGCTCGCGTAACCGGCGTCGAATCCATAACCCGGTCGAGTAGTCGGGGCGTTTCTGGGACAGTGCCGTCGTGGTCGACGCGCTGGTCTCCGGGGTGCTCGCCGGTTACGGCATCGCCGTGCCCGTCGGGGCGATCGCCGTGCTCATCGTGAGCCTCACCGCGCGGACGTCGTTCGCCGTCGGGGCGGGTGCCGCGCTCGGCGTGGCGACGGCCGACGGGGTCTACGCGCTCGCCGCCGTGCTCGGCGGGGCGGCGCTGGCCGCCGCGATCGAGCCGGTCGCCACGCCGATGCGGTGGATCGCGGCCGCCGCGCTGCTCGTCATCGCGGTCCGGACCGCCATGTCGGCGGTCCGCCAGCACCGCGACCCGGCCCGGGCGGCAACCACCCGGGCTAGCGGCTTGACCACCCCGGGTCGCGCGTACGTCGCGCTGCTGGGTCTGACGATCCTCAACCCGGCGACCATCATCTACTTCGCCGCGCTGGTGCTCGGGCGGCAGGTGGCCGGCGACGGCCCGGTGGCCGCCTCAGTGGTGTTCGTCGCGGCCGCGTTCGTCGCGTCGGCGAGCTGGCAACTGCTGCTCGCGGCCGGTGGCAGCGCGATCGGCCGGCTGCTCACCGGCCCGCGCGGCCGGCTGGTCACGGCGGTCGTGTCGAGCGTCGTCATCGCCGCGCTGGCGGTGTGGCTCGTCGCCGGCTGACGGCGCGAGCTCGTCGCCGGCTGACGGCGCGAGTTGGTCGTCGACTGACGGTGCGAGTGAGTCGTCGACTGACGCGAGCGATGTGCGCGGCCCGTCACCGGGCCGTTACACGGGAAGCCGGCGCCGGAAACGCGGCTGCTGAGAATCAGTTGTATCCAAGCTGGGATCCAACGAATTGAGGGTCCGCATGTCGGCAACGGTTCCCGCACTTCCCTATCCGTTCACCTTCGATCCGGCGACGACCGCCCTCGTCGTCATTGACATGCAACGCGACTTCCTGGAGCCCGGCGGCTTCGGGGAGAGCCTGGGCAACGACGTCGAGCAACTGCGTCGCACGATCGCGCCGACCGAGGCGCTGCTGGCCGGCTGCCGGGAGTCCGGCCTGTTCGTCATCCACACCCGCGAGGGCCACCTGCCCGACCTCTCCGACTGCCCGCCGGCCAAGCTGCGGCGCGGCAAGCCGAGCATGCGCATCGGCGACCCTGGCCCGCGCGGTCGCATCCTCATCCGCGGCGAGGAGGGCCACGACATCGTCGACGAGCTGGCCCCCGCACCGGGCGAGCCGGTCATCGACAAGCCGGGCAAGGGCGCCTTCTACGCCACCGAACTGGGCGACCTGCTCGCCGACAAGGGCATCACCAGCCTCGTCGTGGTCGGCGTGACCACCGAGGTATGCGTGCACACCACCGTGCGGGAG
>JAEZGP010000563.1 GCA_023437285.1 Actinomycetes bacterium
CGACAGAGCCGGCGGTTTCATGAGCGCGTTGGGGCATCTCGGGGCCGGTCCCGGTACCGGCTCGGCCGTGCCGCCTCGGCCGAGCGAACCCGTCGCGGGCGGCAAGCGACGCAAGCTCCTGCCGTACCTGTTGCTCCTGCCCGGCGGCCTGTGGCTGGTCGTCTTCTTCGTCGTGCCGCTCGGGTCGCTGTTCGCCACGAGCCTGTACGACCCGTCCGGGTCGCTGCAGGACGGATACGCGATGACGTGGCACTTCGCCAACTACGTCGACGCGGTACGCGACTTCCTGCCCCAGTTCGGCCGCTCGCTGCTGTACTCGTCGATCACCACGGTGGCGTGTCTCCTGCTCGGCTATCCGCTCGCCTACGCCATCGCGCAGAAGGCCGGCCGCTTCAAGACCTTCCTGCTGGTCTGCGTCATCGCGCCCTTCTTTACCAGCTTCCTGCTGCGCACGCTGGCGTGGAAGACGATCCTGTCGGACAACGGTGGGCTCGTGCAGTTCCTGCGCGGCCTGCCGCTCATCCCCGACGACCTACAGCTGCTGGCCACCCCGTTCGCCGTGGTGTGCGGCCTGATCTACAACTTCCTGCCGTTCATGGTGCTGCCCCTCTACGCCAGCCTGGAAAAGCTCGACGGCCGGCTGCTGGAGGCCGCCAGCGACCTGTACTCCAACTCGTTCGCGGCGTTCCGCAAGGTCACACTGCCGCTGTCCATGCCCGGCGTGGTGGCCGGCACGCTGCTGACGTTCATCCCGGCGATGGGTGACTACATCAACTCGTCGCTGCTGGGTACGCCGAACACCACGATGATCGGAAACGTCATCCAATCCCGGTTCCTGGTCGTCACCGACTACCCGTCGGCCGCCGCGTTGTCGTTCGTACTCATGGCTTCGATCTTGATCCTGGTCCTCATCTATGTCCGCCGTGCCGGCACAGAGGAGGTGCTGTGATGGCCCGAGGTGCTGTGATGATCCGGTGGTTTGTCCAGCGCTGGACACTGTGGGTGGGCCTGCTCGTGCTCGTCTACATGTTCGTACCGATCTACTACGTCGTACGGCTGTCGTTCGACCAGTCGCGCGGGCGGCTCGACTACGACCTCAACGGCACCTTCACCACGGAGTACTGGCGCGCCGCGCTGCAGCCGGGCGAGATGCGCGACGCGGTGGTCAACAGCCTGGTCATCGGCCTGGGTGCCACCGCCGTGGCCACGATTCTCGGCACCCTGCTGTCGTTCGCGCTCGTGCGGCACCGCTTCCGTGGTCGCAAACCGCTTAACCTGCTGATTTTCCTGCCGATGGCGACCCCCGAGGTCGTCATGGGCTCGTCGCTGCTCGCGCTGTTCATCTCGGCCGGCATCCCACTTGGGTTCGTCACGGTCCTTATCGCGCACATCCTGTTCTGCGTCTCGTTCGTGGTCGTGACCGTCAAGGCGCGGCTGGCCGGCATGGACCCCCGCCTGGAGGAGGCGGCCATGGACCTGTACGCCAGCGAACGCCAGACCTTCCTGCGGGTCACGCTGCCGCTGGTCGCGCCGGGCATCCTGGCGGCCGCGCTGCTGTCGTTCTCCCTGTCGTTCGACGACTTCATCATCACGAACTTCAACACCAGCTCGACGTTCGCGACGTTCCCGATGTTCGTCTGGGGCTCATCCCTGCGGGGCATCCCGCGCGAGGTGAACGTCGTCGGCACGATCATGTTCCTGGTGGCCTTCCTCATCGTCGCGGTCGGCGAGTTCCTCAGCTGGCGCCGCCGCGCCGCTCAACGAGCCGCCCTACGCACCGGCTGACGCCGTGAGACCCAAGCCCGCGAGTTCCCGCGCCACGACCGGCAAGCCTGCGCTTGCCGGCAGGGCCGCGCTGCCCGGCAGGGCCGCGCTGCCCGGTAGGGCCGGGCTGACCGGTAGGGCGGCGCTTGCCGGAAGGGCCGGGCTGACCGGTAGGGCTGCGCTGACGGGTGAGGCGGCGCTTGCTGGTGAGGCTGCGCTTGCCGGTGAAGCGGCCCTTGCTGGTGAGGCGGCGCTGGCCGACGCCGAGGCCGTGCCGTTCTGGCTGGACCGGCCCGGACGCCCGTCGCCCCTGCCCGAGCTGACCGGGCGGGCCGAGGCGGACCTCGCGATCGTCGGTGGCGGGTACTCGGGACTGTGGACCGCGTTGCTGGCCAAGCGCGCGGACCCGGCACTCGATGTGCTGATCCTGGAACGCGGCACGTGCGGGGAGGCGGCGTCCGGCCGCAACGGCGGTTTCTGCGCGTCGAGCCTCACCCACGGCCCTGCCAACGGCCTGGCCCGCTTCCCCGAAGAGATCGATACGCTCGTGGCGCTCGGCCGGCGCAACCTCGACGCCATCGAGCGGACCGTCGCCGAGCTGGGCATCGACTGCGACTGGGAACGCACCGGCGAACTGTCGGTGGCCACGGCACCCTGGCAGCTTGAGGTACTCGACGAGGAAGCGGCCCTCGCCGACCGCTTCGGCCTGCGGGCCGATCGCCTCGACGCGGAGGCGACCCGCGCGGAGCTGAACTCGCCCACCTACCTCGGCGGCGTCTGGCACCGCGACACCACGGCGATGCTCGACCCCGCCAAACTGGCGTGGGGGCTGCGTCGTGCCTGCCTGGACGCAGGCGTCCGCATCGCCGAGCAGACCGACGTCACCGCCGTCCGGGCGGACGGCGCCGCGCTGAAACTCACCACCGCCGCGGGCACCGTACGGGCCGGCCGGGTGGTGCTCGCCACCAACGCGTTTCCGCCGCTGCTGCGCCGGCTGCGGGCCTACGTGGCACCGGTCTACGACTATGCCCTCGTCACCGAGCCGCTGACGCCGGCGCAGTTGGCGTCGCTGGGCTGGCGCCAGCGGCAGGGCCTGGCCGACTCCGCGAACCAGTTCCACTACTACCGCCTCACGGCTGACAACCGCATCCTGTGGGGCGGGTACGACGCCATCTACCACTACGGCAACCGGGTCGACCCGGCGCTGGAGTCGCGGGCGGCCACCTTCTCGCTGTTGGCGATCCAGTTCTTCGACACGTTCCCGCAGCTGGCTGGCC
>JAEZGP010000599.1 GCA_023437285.1 Actinomycetes bacterium
GCCACCGAGGAGGTCGTGCACATGCTCGACGACATGGGCATCGAGACGGGCGTCAACCTCGACAAGCTGCTCGACGCGGCCCGCCTGGCGCAGAAGATCGTGGGACGCGACCTGCCCAGCGGCGTCCTGAAGGCCGGCCCGCGGGTGCCTCGCTGATTCCGCGGTGCCTCGCTGATTCCGTGATTAAAGGAATTCGGTTCGCATTCCTTTAATCAAATAATGCGCTGTTTCTTGATATTCGTCGCTTCTTAGCGTTCTATTCTTACCTAGGTGTTTTGGGGTAAATAGGACTTGGAGGGCGAGATGCGGCGCACGCGCGGTGGCACGCTGGACCGGGCCGCGGCCGCGCTCGCGGTCGTCGTACTGGCAGGTATCACCCTGGCCAATCCGCCGTCGGCGTATGCCGCCCTGGCGCGCCTGACCGACTTCGAGATCGACGGTAACCAGGTCGTCAACGGGGTGCCGCCGGGAGCCGGCGTCGACTGGGACAACGCCGACGCGAAGCTCCAGGGTTCTGCCCGCAACGACGCCGAACCGTGCACCGGCAAGAACGACGACACCCTCGGCAACAGCTCGCTCAACGATCTTGACGTGATCAACCCCGTCGTCGCGCAGAACGCCAACGTCAGCGGCAAGGCCGACCTGTGCAACGCCTACGTGGCGTGGGAGGCTGTGAACGTCGGCGGGCGGACGCACTACGTGATCTATGGCGCGTGGCGCACCCGGCCCAACCAGACCGGCCAGGTCAGCTACTACATGCCCCTCGTGCCGGCGACCGCGACGAGCAACGCCGGCGTCCTGCTTATCCGGTTCGACTACGAATCCAACACCCGCGCGACAACCGCGTACGTGCGTCGCTGGACCGGCAACGGCTGGAACCAGGTCCGGGAACGAATCGGTTTCGAGGCGGCCGTGTCCACCCCGTCACCCGCCTCCTTCGGCGAGTTCGCCCTCGACCTGACCGCCGCGGGCATCATCGACGACAACGCCGCCTGCCAACGGTTCCTGGTGCCGTACGGGTTCACGCAGACGGGCAACAGCGATAGCGCGCGCCTCAAGGACTACGTCCGGTTCAGCCCTGTGCCGCAACTCGACACCTGTGCGTCGGTGCAGGTCAACAAGATCACCAGCCCCGCGTCACCGAGCCCCGCCATCGACTTCGACGTCACGCTCTCGGAGGCCAACGGAGCGCACAGCTACCCGGTCGGACTCACCGTTCCCGGCGACGCGTCGCAGACGCTCACCCAGGTCGCGGCGTCCCCGGACTACCAGCTCACGGAGTCGTCGCCGCCCACGCCGTGGTCGCTGCGCAGCATCGTCTGCAACGCGTACGAGCTGGTCGGCGGCCAGAAGACCGCCCGTCCCGTGTCCGTAACGCTTGTCTCCAACGGCGTCGCCACAGGCGAGGACCTTCCCATCGTTCCGCCGGCGTACCTGCCGTCCGCGGCGGACGGTCTCTCGGCCTCGTGCGAGCTGCGCAACAGCGCGCCATCGCTGACCCTCATCAAGGAGGTCAACAGCGCGGCACGGCCAAGCCCGACCGCCACGCCCGACATGTGGCTGCTGCGTGCGACCGGGCCGCAGAACGTGAGTGTGACCGGCTCCGCCGAGGGCGTCGCGACCGTGGTCGCCCCGGGCACCTACACGCTGTCGGAGGCCCGTAACCCCGCCAAGCCGCCACCCGTCTCGTACGACGACGGGACGACGTGGGATTGCGGCGCCGGCCCGACGACCACCGTCACCATCACAGCGACCTCCAACGCCACCTGCCGGATCGTCAACACCGCCAGCCCGGCACAGCTGACGCTCGTCAAGGTCGTCGACAGTACGGGCGACCCCGGCACGCCCCCCGATGCCGGCGACTTCACCCTGACCGCCACTTTCCAGTCGGGCCAGGCGGGTGACACGGGTGCGCTCGACGGGCTCGGCGCGGTAACGGGCGCCGTGGGCGACCCGGAGGTGACGGACCGGCGCGTCAAGCGCGGCGTCTACAACCTCGCCGAGACCACCGCCCCCGGGTACCTCGCCTCGTGGGAGTGCGTGGACGGCAACGGCACGGTGCTGAGCACGACGCCGCAGGTCTCCATCCCGACGGTCGACACGGGCGACCGGGCCAATGTGCTCCGGACCATCGACGTGACCTGCACGGTGACCAACCGCTACTCCCAGGTACAGGTGACGATCAGCGGCCCGGCCGTCAACGTGGTCGGCGAGGCGCACGTCTTCACCGTCACGGTCACCCAGGAGGTGGCCGGCACGCGGCGCCCGGTCGAGGGCATCGTCCCCCGCCTGGCGATCGTGGCCGAGGAGAATTTCCAGGAAGGCCGCGACTACACCGTCGTCAACGGCTGCCTCGACGGCACCAACGCGCAGGGACAGTGCACGGTCACCATCGCGGCCACCTCTCCCGGCGTCGTCCGCATCGACGCCACGGGCCTGCCGGCCCCGTACGACGTGACCTTCACCGACCCGCCGTCCTCGCAGAAGCGGTTCCGGGCGTACCAGGTCACCGCGGAGGGCTCCGGGCTGAACCTGGCCGGGCGGAGTCACACGTTCACGCTGGCGGGCATCCAGTTCGCCGCGACCGACGCCGACGACAAGCCCTCGGGCCAGGGCCCCCTGGAGGCGGGCTCGATCATACGGTTCACCTGGTCGGGGCCGGGGACCGCGACAGGGCCCGGGGTCACCGCGCTGGGCGGCACCGCATACCAGTGCGTCGTGGGCAACGCGGGCACCTGCGCGCTCACGGTGACCTCCAACGCGGCGGCGGTCGGCACGCTGACGGTCACGGGAATCTCCGTCTTCCTCGACCCGGGCGACGGGACCCGGACGGAGTCCCGGATCGAGGTGGGCGACGCCGCTCTCATCGGCGAACCGGCGGTACTGACCAAGACGTGGGCCTCGTTCAACGTCACCGTGGCCGGATCGCCGTCGGTCAACCTGATCGGCCAGCCACACACCTTCACGTTCACGGCCACCAAGTCGGTCGGTGCCGCCGCCCCCCAGCCCGCCGCGGGTGCCACCCTGACGTTCGCG
The DNA here is from genome assembly GCA_023437285.1 of Actinomycetes bacterium. GTDB lineage: Bacteria > Actinomycetota > Actinomycetes > Mycobacteriales > Micromonosporaceae > Luedemannella. Next base: position 3,037 of record JAEZGP010000599.1, read on the forward strand.
TGGGACCCGAGCTCCCCGGAGCTGACGGCGGACCCACCGGAGTCGTGCGTCCTCGACGCGGCCGGCACGTGCGAGGTCGTGGTGCGCGCCACGACCTTCGGGACCGGCACGATGACGGTGACCGGGCTGAACGGGGTACCCGTCGGCGACAGCACGCTGTCGGTCTCCGTGGACGACCCGTGGGCGGCCGACGCGCTGAAGCTGCCGCCGGACCCGGCGACCAAGACCTGGGTCGGCTACACGCTGGCGGTGGAGCCCAACGCGTCCAACAACATCGTGGACGAGCCGCACATCCTCACGATCCGGGTCAGCGGACGCGGCGGCCCGGCGGGCCCGGCACCCGGACCGACCGCTCCGACCGGCACCAAGGTCGATGCCACGGTGGTGACCGGTGCCGCGGCGGTGGACACGGCCGCCAGCACGTGCCTGACCACCGGGACCGACAGCGTGGGCCAGTGCACGATCGTCGTGCGCAACACCGGCTCCGGCAACGCCACGGTGCAGCTCACCCACGTACGGGAGCTGAGTATCGCCGGCCAGGACTTCGGCACACTGCCGCTGTTCGATGCCGGCGGCAACCCGACGCCGGGGCTGCTGTTCGTCGAGGGCCCCGAGGACGTGCAGGCGGCCAAGACGTGGTGGGAAACGCGCGTACGGCTCAGCGACGCGGCGACCAACCCCGCCGGCCAGCCGCACACGTTCACCGCCCGGGTCGAGCGATCGGCGGACGGGACGACGTGGGAGTCCGCCCCGGACGGCACGCTGCTGACGTACACCTGGACGTCGCGGCCGGCGGGCGTGGGCAAGGTCATGACCGACACCTGCGCGACCGGAGGCACGGTCGCCGGTGCCTGCCGGATCGTGGTGACGGCCGCTGGGGCCGCCACCGGCACGCTGACCGTCACCGGCGTGCGCACGCCGATCGACCGCAACGGCGACGGCGTCTACGGTCACGACACCGACGGCGACGGCGATGTCGACGAGTACGGCGACGAGATCGTCACCGTGCCGGCGGACAAGGTGGTCGGCGTGCTGGAGACCACGAAGCAGTGGGTCGGCAGCGGCCGCCTCGCGCTCGCGAAGACCAGCGACACGCCCTCGCTCACGCCCGGCCAGGCGTTCCACTACGTGCTCACGGCGGCCAACGTCGGCGACGCACCGATCGGGCCGGTCACGGTCACCGACGACCTGCCCGCCGCCCTGACCGTCCTGTCGGTCACGGCGGGCAAGGGCTGGACGTGTGCCCGGTCCGGCGTACGGGTCTCCTGCACGCGGGCGACCCTCGCGGCCGGCGCGCGGTCGGCGGCCGTCGACCTGCACGTCAGGCTGGCCGCGACGTACCGGGGCTTCACGCTCAGCAACGTCGGGGTGGTCCGCGGCCCGACGGGACGCCCGGTCACGGACACCGAGGTCCTGCCGGTGGTCAGGCCGCTGCCGGTCACCGGGACGGGCTCGGAACCGCTGTGGCTCGGGTTCGTACTGGTCCTCAGCGGCTTCGCCCTCCTGTACCTCGGTCGCCGGCGTGGGCCGCGCCGCGGGTGAGCGGTACTGGCTACCGGTACCGGAGCCCGGGTGGTACGGTCGCCGGCCGCCCTCGTCCCGACTAGGCCGCAGCGGATCCGTGAGGGCGAAAAGCGATGTCGAGATCCGCGCTCAACGCTGCGGCAAGCCGGATCAGTAGTGGAACAGTGGGAGTAGCACCGCCGGACTCGAGGCGCGAAAGCTGCGGCTGGGTCATGCCCGCCCGCTCGGCCAACTCGGCCTGGGTAAGGCCGAGTTCGACCCGCCGGTCGTACACCATCTGCCCGAGCATGAGAGAAGCCCGGGCCTCGTCGTACGCCGCGGCGTGCTCGTCGGCTCCGGTGCGTTCCCATCGGACATGTCGCGTCGGCATATCGTGCACTCCTTCCCGCTAGGTAACGCGAGTATGTCCGCCATTGCCATTCTTGGTATGTCCCGCGAGGCGTCATTGGTCAGGTTCGTGGGGGGCATGGTGGGCGCGAATGGGGTAACCTAACGATCGTTAAGGGGGTGCCGGTCGATGACGGACGAGCGGATCGACGCGTTGCGCAAGCGGGTCAGCGCCGGTGGCGCCGAGCGGTACCACCAGGCCAACGCCGCCAAGGGCAAGCTGTTCGCGCGCGAGCGGGTCGCCCGGCTGGTCGACGCGGGCTCGTTCGTCGAGGACGGGCAGTTGGTCAACGCGCTCGACGAGGCCCTGCCCGCCGACGGCGTGATCACCGGCGAGGCGACGATCGACGGCCGGCCCGTCTGCCTCATGGCCAACGACTCGACCGTGAAGGCGGGCTCCTGGGGGGCCCGGACCGTGGAGAAGATCATCAGGATCATCGAGAAGGCGCGCGACCAGGGCGTACCCATGGTGTATCTCGTGGATTCCGCCGGCGCGCGCATTACCGATCAGGTCGACCTGTTCCCCGGGCGGCGCGGCGCGGGGCACATCTTCCACCAGCAGGTGCTGGCGTCCGGGGCGATCCCGCAGGTGTGCGCGCTGTTCGGGCCGAGCGCGGCCGGCGGGGCGTACATTCCGGCGTTCTGCGACGTGGTGGCCATGGTCGATGGCAACGCGTCCATGTACCTCGGCTCCGACCGCATGGTCGAGATGGTCACCGGCGAGCGCACCACGCTGGAGGCGATGGGCGGTGCGAAGGTCCACTGTGAGCAGTCCGGCGTCGGCCACTTCCTGTGCGGGAGCGAGGACGAGGCCCTCGAGACCGTGAAGCGCTACCTGAGCTATCTGCCGACCAACTGGCGCGAGCGGCCGCCGACCGCCGACGCGAGCGAGCCCGCGAAGGGCGACCTGGCGATCCCCGACAGCGAGCGGCGGGCCTTCGACATCCGCAAGCTGGTCCGGGGCGTCGTCGACGGGGACAGCTTCTTCGAGATCCAGGCCCGCTGGGCACGCGAGGTCACCATCGGGTTCGCGCGGCTCGACGGCAAGGTCGTCGGCATCGTCGCGAACAACTCCCTGCACAAGGGCGGGGTGCTGTTCGTCGACTCGGCCGACAAGGCGACCCGCTTCATCCAGCTGTGCGACGCGTTCGGGGTACCGCTGCTGTTCCTGGCCGACGTGCCCGGGTTCATGGTCGGCACGGCGGTGGAGAAGCAGGGCATCATCCGGCACGGCGCAAAGATGATCAGCGCGGTGGCCGAGGCCACGGTCCCGAAGATCTGCGTGGTGGTGCGCAAGGCGTACGGGGCCGGCCTCTACGCGATGGCCGGGCCAGGGTTCGCGCCGACCGCCACCCTCGCGTTGCCCACCGCGAAGATCGCCGTGATGGGTGCGGAGGCCGCCGTCAACGCGGTCTACGCCAACAAGATCGCCGCGCTGCCCGACGACGGGTCCCGCGCCGCGTTCGTGCAGAGCAAACGCGACGAGTACGAGCGCGACATCGACCTCGTACGGCTGGCCGCCGAGAACGTCGTCGACACGGTCGTGCAGCCGCACGAGCTGCGCGCCGAACTGATCCGCCGGTTCGCGGCCGCCGCCCGGCGCGACCGCGACGCCGCCACGCCCCGCCGCCGCCACGGCGTCACACCGGTCTAGAGGAGGCACCGATGATCAGCGAAGAGCACGAGGCGCTGCGCGCCACGGTCGCCCAGTTCGCCCGCGAGGTCGTCGCGCCGGTGATCGCCGAGCACTACGCCAACCACACCTTCCCGTACGAGGTCGTGCGGCAGATGGGCAAACTCGGCCTGTTCGGGCTGCCGTTCCCGGCCCAGTACGGCGGGATGGACGGCGACTACCTGGCCCTGTGCGTGGCCATCGAGGAGCTGGCCCGGGTCGACTCGTCCGTGGCCATCACGCTGGAGGCGGCCGTGTCGCTCGGCGCGATGCCGATCTTCCGCTTCGGCTCGGCCGAACAGAAGGAGACCTGGCTGCCCCGGCTGCTGTCCGGCGAGGCGCTGGCCGCCTTCGGGCTCACCGAGCCCGGCTTCGGCTCGGACGCCGCGGGCATGCGTACGAAGGCGGTTCTCGACAGTGAGCGGGACGAGTGGGTGATCAACGGGAGCAAGGCGTTCATCACCAATTCCGGCACCGAGATCACCGCGCTCATCGCGGTCGCGGCGGTCACCGGGCCCGACCACGAGATCTCCACAATCCTGGTACCGGCGGGAACGCCAGGCCTGACCGTGGCCCCCGGCTACGACAAGGTCGGCTGGTGCGCGTCGGACACGCACGAACTGCACTTCGACGACGTACGCGTGCCGGCGGCGAACCTGCTGGGCACGCGGGGGCGCGGGTACGCCCAGTTTCTGCAGATCCTCGACGAGGGGCGGGTCGCCATCGCGGCCCTGGCCACCGGGTTGGCGCAGGGGTGCGTCGACGAGTCGGTGCGCTACGCCCGGCAGCGGGAGGCGTTCGGCCAGCCCATTGGCCAGTTCCAGGCCATCCAGTTCAAGATCGCGGACATGGAGGTGCGCGCGCACACGTCGCGGCTGGCCTACCTCGACGCCGCCGTCCAGGTCGACCGGGGCGTGCCGGTGAAGCGAGCGGCGGCCGTGGCCAAGCTGTACGCCAGCGAGGCCGCCGTGACCAACGCCCGGGAGGCCACCCAGGTCCACGGCGGGTACGGGTTCATGAACGAGACGCCGGTGGCCCGGTTCTGGCGCGACGCGAAGATACTAGAGATCGGGGAGGGTACGTCCGAGATTCAGCGGCTGATTATCGCGCGCGACCTCGGGTTGTAAACGACCCCTCACTCCTCGCATAAGGTTGTCCAAACCGTCACTAGCGCGGTGCAACCGGCAGACCTACCGTGGGACAACAGCGGCGGGGAGGACTCATGGGCGAGGACGTCTCGTCTACCACGTTTACGTTGGAAGACAATCTGCGCTACCGCCAGAAGCTGCGGCGGTGCCTGGATGTCCTGCGGCTGATGCTCGATGATCTCAGGTTCGACTCGGACTCGCTGAAGACCGGACTCGAGGTCGAGGTCAACATCGTCGACAACGACACGCAGCCCGCCATGCGCAACGCCGAGATCCTGCAGGCGTTCGCCAACCCGACGTTCCAGCGCGAACTGGGGCGCTTCAACCTGGAGATCAACGTACCGCCCCGGCTCATCGACGGCGAAGGCCTGTCCGACTACGAGCACTTCCTGCGCTCCAGCCTCGCCATGGCCGACGAGTACGCCCACCACGTCGACGCCTGCCTCGTGCTCATCGGCATCCTGCCCACCCTCACCGAGTCGCACACCGTCCTGGCCAACCTCTCGCCCGTACCGCGCTACCTCGTACTCAATCGCGAGATCATCGAGGCGCGCGGTGGCAACATCGACATCGAGATCGCCGGGCAGGAGCGGCTCGCCGTACGGACCGACTCGATCGGGCCCGAGGCCGCGTGCACGAGCGTGCAGTTCCACATCCAGGTGCCCGCCGACCGGTTCGCCAACTACTGGAACGCCTCCCAGGCGCTGGCCGGACCCCAGGTCGCGGTCGGGTCGAACTCGCCGTTCGTGTTCGGCCGCCGGCTCTGGGACGAGACCCGCATCGCCCTGTTCGAGCAGGCCGCCGACACGCGCTCGGAAGAACACAGAACCCAGGGGGTACGCCCGCGCGTCTGGTTCGGCGAGCGGTGGATCACCTCGACGTCGGAGCTGTTCGAGGAGAACCTGCGCTACTTTCCGCCCCTGCTGCCGCTGCTGGACGACGAGGACCCGGTCGAGGTCTTCCGGTCCGGCGGCATACCGAGGCTGCCCGAACTGCGCCTGCACAACGGCACGGTCTACCGGTGGAACCGGCCGGTGTACGACATCATGAACGGCCGGCCGCACCTGCGGGTGGAGAACCGTGTCCTGCCCGCCGGCCCGGCCGTCTGCGACATGCTGGCCAACGCCGCCTTCTACTTCGGGTTGACCCGCGCGCTCGCCGAGGCCGACGACCCGGTGTGGAACCACATGAGCTTCCCCATCGCCGCGCAGAACTTCCGGCGCGGGGCCGAACACGGGCTGCGCGCCCTGACGTGGTGGCCCGGGGTCGGCGAGGTGCCCGTCGCGGGCCTCATCCGCGACGTACTGCTGCCGCTCGCGGCCGAGGGCCTCGACCGGTTCGGCACCGCCGTCGCCGTCCGCGACCGGCTGCTCGGCATCATCGAGGGCCGCTGTACCACCGGCCGCACCGGCGCCGTCTGGCAGACCGAAACGGTGGCCGCCCTGGAGCGCGGCGGCCGTACGCGGCGCGAGGCGCTCGCGGAGATGCTGCGTCGCTACATGTCCCTCATGCACACCAACGCCCCGGTGCACACCTGGCCCGTCGGTTAAGAGATCCACAATGGATTGACCTGGGGCACGACCCGGACGGAGTAGTTGTTGACCTGTCGGGTTTTGTGCGGTGATCGGGCGGCGGCGCGCCCTTATGCTTGCCAGGCGTTATCGCGGGCGAACCCGCTGAGCGCAGGGGAAGGAGCCCGCGATGGCTGACGCCGACAAGTCCGACCAGCAGCGACCGGCCACGCCCGACGAGGCCTCCGACGCCGAGGCGACCCGCCGGTGGACAGCCGATGAGCTGCGGGACGCGGCCGGGGACGGGCCGCCCTCCGACAGCGACGCCCCGGCGGTGCCCATCGCCAAGCCCACCTCACCGGGTGCACCAATCCTGCCCGCGGGCGGGATGCGGGCGTCCATCGGGCCCGCGTCGCCCGGCAAGCCGGGCAAGGCACCAAAAACCGAGCGCAAGGCGGCGCAACCCGAGCCGGGCCCGCCGGCCGAACCGGTGATCATGGCCGCGCCGATGGTCGAGCCGGTCATCCTGCCCGCGCCGATGGTCGAGCCCACCTCGGCCAACGCCGTGGCACCCGCCGACAAGCCCGACGCGCCGAAGCCGGCCCCGGCGCACAACCCCGCTCCGCCGCCGACAAGCGCGTCGCCCGCGTCGCCGCAGCCCGCCGCGTCGCCGCAGCC
>JAEZGP010000604.1 GCA_023437285.1 Actinomycetes bacterium
TCCCGGGTGAGCGGGGCCCGCCCGGTGCCCGGCCCGGCGACCGCGCAGACGCGGGGCACCGCCGACGCCGACGGCCCCGTTGACGAGCACGTGCGCTGGCACCACGAGGCGGCCCACGGGGAGACGGTTTCCGAGCGTGGCCTCCGCGGCCTCGTCGGCGGCGGGGCGACGCAGGTCAACGTGCGCGCCGCGATGCGCGCTCGGGACGCCGCCCGCCCCCGCGCGGCCGACCTGGCGCGCGCGGAGGGCGAGCTGACGATCGTGCGGCGGTACTGGACGCCGCGGGAGACGACCGTGTCTCAGGAGGGCAGCGGCGGCAGTTCGTGATCGGCCTCGTACGCCGACACCTGCTTGATGCGGCGGGCGTGGCGCTCCTGGCTCGAGAACAGGGTGCCGAGGAACTCGGTCGCGATGGCGGCCGCCTCCTCCGGCGTGTGCATGCGCGCGCCGATCGCGACGACGTTGGCGTCGTTGTGCTGGCGGGCCAGGCCGGCCGTGGCCAGGTTCCAGGCCAGCGCGGCCCGGACGCCGGGCACCTTGTTCGCGGCGATCTGCTCGCCGTTGCCGGAGCCGCCGATGACGATGCCGAGGCTGCCGGGATCGTCGACGACGCGCGCGCCGGTGTGGAAGCAGAACGCCGGGTAGTCGTCCTCCGCGTCGTACACGTGGGGGCCCACGTCGACGACCTCGTGTCCCTGACCGGTCAGGTAGTCGACCAGGTGCTGCTTCAACTCAAACCCGGCATGATCGGACCCGATGTATACGCGCATGTCGCCAGTCTTCCAGAGATCTATTCGGCGCTGAGATCGGCCAGCACGAGACCGCCGCGCGCCTTGGGGGTGAACCAGGTGCTCTTGCGGGGCATCTTGAGCCGGGCGAGGTTGACGGCGACGAACTCGTCGACGGTCACGGGGGCGATGAGGATGGCCAGGTCGGCGCGGCCGGCCTCCACCTCGCCGGTCAGCCACTGCGGCGGGTAGTCGCCGCCCACGTAGACGACGCGCTTGTCGCCCGGGTCCAGGCCGAGGGCGTCGCGTAGCAGCGAACGCTCCACCGCCGCGTGGTCCATGCCGTCCACGATGGACTCGGCGCCGGCCCCCGCGGCGGGCAGCCGCACCGCGAAGGCGCGCTGGCGCCCGTACACGTGGATGGTCCCCTGCGGCGGGATGGCCGCCGGCGCGTCGAGGTCGGTGACCACCGCGCCGGCCGCGACCAACCGTTGCGCCAGCTCGTCGGGGCTGACCGTCGACTCGGTCACCAGGCGGTGGTAGGGCTGGATCTGCACCGAGCGCGGCGTGGTGATCACCGCGAGGAAGCGGCGCAGCCCGCCGGTCTGCGCGGCGAGGCTGCGGTGGTTGCCGTCCGCGACCACCAGCTCGCCGGCGCCGGCCAGTTGGGCGATCCGCGTGGCGGCGTCGCCGTGGACGAGCCACACCGCGTGCGTACGTCCGACGTGGTCGACGTCCGTGACGGCCGGCGGCCCGGCGGCGTCGACGGCCGCGCGCAGCGCGTCGTGCAACTGCTCCCCCGAGCCCGTCTGCAGCAGCAGGACCGGGGACAGCAGGTGCCGCGTGGCCTCGGCCAGGGCCACCCGCTCGCGCACCTTCTCGATGAACACGTCCTCGTTGCGGATGACCAGGCCGGGCTCGTCGGCGCTCGTGGAGATCTGGTCGGTGTCCACCATCGCGAAAATGCCGTACGCCGCCTCGTCGGGGCGGTCGGGCTCGCCGATGCGGTAGAGCGCGACGACCTGCTCGGCGGCGGCGTAGCTGCCGTCCTCGCGCTGGCGGCGCAGGCGCGCCACGGCGTCGGGCAGCGCGTCGAGGAAGCTCGTGCCGACGCTGTCGGGTGCCCGGTGCGGCATCTCGATGGCGAGCGCGCTCTCCGGATTCGCCTCGATGATCTCGGTGATCTCGGCGTCGTCGGCGAACTCGTCGTAGTTGCGCGCACCCGTGCCACCGGTGGAGATCCAGGCGCGGGCGATGGGGTGGACAACGGTCATAACGTCGACGCTAACGGCTGGCCGGGGCGGCGGGCGGCGGCACGCCGGGCGGTGTCCGGACCTTGGGAAGCCGTGCTCACCGCACCCGGGTGGCGTTGCGGCGTACCCGCCGTGAGCGGGACCGCAGCGGCGCCGGGGCGAGAAACCGTGGGGTGCAGGCGGCGTACGTGGCGCTCGCGATGTGGTGGCTGCGCGCGGCGGCGCACGGGTCGCCCGGCGCCGGCCAACGCTCGCTGTCGTCCTCGTCGTCGTCAGGTGGCCCGCCCGCCCGGCCGGTGCCGCTGAGCAGCGCGGCGACCTCGGGCGGCAACGCGGTCGCCAGCTCGTCCCAGTCGGGTTCGTCGCACCGGCCGCCGGCCGTCGGCATGTCCTGCCAGGCCCACCACTCACGCTCGGAGACCATGAGTCCTCCCTCACCGGGGGCGCCGCACCGTGCCGGCGTCACTACTCTTCGTAACGACATGTGCCGGGTGGCGTGACGACCCCTCACCCCTCGCGGGACGCGCGAATTACCGAGCGTGACAATGGTTTGCGGCGAGCTGGGTGGTGTCCCTCGTCCTTTGCTCTGCTTACCACCAGGAGTCACAGCCGGAGAAGTGCCGCACACCTTGGGCCATCTCTTGCATTTTCCCTGTCCAGAGCCACTACTCCGCCTAATACGCACAGCGCGAGGGCGCGAAACCGACGGATCGGACGCATCGACCGTTGCTGACGCACCGTGACCGGCGGCCCTTTACGGAGCGTTATCGGGGGCGGACGGCGGTCGGCCGGCGGGCCGGAGTCGGTTGTAGACGCGCCGCACCAGGCCGCCGTCGGGGCGGGGCGGGGCGTGGTGCCGCGGAGGCGCCCCTTGCCGACGGTTACGCGCCAGGTCGGCCGGGCCGTGCGTCGGCTGGTGCGGCAGGGCGACGACAGCCCGCGCGGATGGGGACGGGGCGTCGGCGGGCGGCAGGCGGCGCACGTGGGACAGGCCGCCGATGCCCGCCACCAGGACCAGGCCCGTGGCGGCCGGCGGGTCCACCAGGCGCAACGTCACCGGGCCCTGAGCCGACGAGGCCACCGCGGCGCGCACGACCGAGCGGCCGTCGATGGTGCGGCACTCCGCCGGGTACGCGACGTCGCCGACGATCACCTGACCCGGGGCCGCCGCGAAGCCGTCCAGATGGATCGGGGGCAGGCGCAGCTCCAGGCGGGCGTCCGCACGGGTCGCGTCGGCGGGCGTGAGGCCCGCGGGAGGAAGCAGGCCCGGTGTGCCCCGGCCGAGATCCACGCTGAGCTGCGCGGCGTTCGCGGCGTACGGTACGACCACGCGATCGTCCACGAGCGCCGGCCCGACCGGCACGCCCCCCGGCGGGACGGCGCGGTGGACCACGTAACCCAGCGCGCTGAAGCGGACCGTCACATCCCAGACGGGCTCGTCGAGCGGCTTACCGTACGCGGCCGCGCCGGCGTACAGGCGGGCGGCGCACCAGCCGCGGGCCACCGTGCCGGCGGGCGTGTCGACGAACTCCACCCGCCCGTGCGACGGCAGCGGCCACTCAACCCGCGACGCGCGGCCCCGCACGCCCAGCTCCACCCGGCCGCGGAGCAGGTCCGTCACGTCCAGTTCGTCGTCGGTCAGCACGCCGGCCAGCTCCTGCGGGAGCAGCCGCAACACCCGGTCGCCGGCGCGGCGGAACAGCACGGGCACGCCGTCGTCGTCGACCAGGGTGGCCGCGACCACCAGCTCCAGCGCGCCCTGCCGCCAGGCCGCCTCCATCACCTCGGGGCGTACGGTCACGGTCCGGTCGACGGCGGCGAGGCCCAGCAGGGCCGGCAGGTCGCCCGCTTGGCACAGCCGGGCCCGGGGCCGCTCCACCGCCGACAGGACCGCGTCCAGGGGCGGTCCGAAGTACTCGCGGTGCAGGTCAGCGGCGAGCTGGACCGTCGCGTCCCGGGCCGCCGAGCCCAGCCCGAGCAGCGGCGGACC
>JAEZGP010000615.1 GCA_023437285.1 Actinomycetes bacterium
GGGGGGCGGGCCTCGCGGGGTCGCCATATGTGCGCATTGGGCGAGGGCTGGGCCCTGCGGGGTCGCCATATGTGCGCATATGGCGGGCGTCGTGGCGCGAGGCGGTGACGTGGGCGTGGCGCGAGGCGGTGACGTGGCGTGGCGCGAGGCGGTGGCGTGGGCGTGGCGTGGCGGCGCAGGTGGTGCGGCGGGGGAGTGGAGTCTTTCGGGGCGGGTAGGGTTACGGTACGTGCCACCCGCTCTTGCAGTCCTTACCCGGAACCCGGACTTTCGGCGGCTGTTCTTCGCCGAGTTGGTGATGTTCGGGGGCGACTGGTTCGCGCTCATCCCGCTCATGACGCTGCTGCAGGAGCTGACCGGCAGCGGTCTGCCCTCCGCGCTCGCGCTCGTTGCCGATACCGCCGTGAACGCGCTCGTGCTGCCATTTGCCGGGGTCGTCGCCGACCGCGTCAACCGGCGGGTGATCCTCATCGGCGCCAATCTTGCCGCGATCGGGGCGATCAGCCTGCTGTTCCTGGTACGTACGCCGGAGGTCGCGTGGCTCGGGCCGGTCGCGATCGGGCTCGCCGCGACGGCCAAGGCGTTCTACTCGCCGGCGGCCGGGGCGGCGCTGCCCAATCTCGTCGACGCCGAGCATCTCGGGCCGGCCAACGCGCTGGCGGGCAGCGCCTGGGGGACCATGCTCGTGGTCGGCGCGTCCGCCGGGGGCGTGGTGAGCGCGCGCGTCGGACCGTACGCCTGCTTTTTGATTACCGTCCTGTGCCTGGCGGTGGCCGCGTTGCTGGTGTGGCGCGTACGCCGGCCTATGCAGCAGCCCCGCGAGGCCGGCGCCGAACCGCAGCGGCCGTGGCATTCGCTACTGGAGGCGCTGCGCTACATCGTGCACCGGCCGCAGGTCGCCTCGCTGGTCACGGTGAAGTCGGCCGTGGGCGTCGGCAACGGCGTGCTGGGGGCGTTCCCGGTGCTCGCGGCGACGGTGTTCGGCGTGGGGTCGATGGGACTCGGTGCGCTGTTCGCGGCGCGGGGGCTCGGCGCGCTGGCAGGGCCGCTGGTGCTGCGGCGGGTCCTCAGCAGGAGTACGTGGCTGATGCCCGGACTGGCGATCTCCATGGCCGTGTACGGGCTGGCGTACGTCGGCGTGGCCCTGGCGCCGTGGTTCTGGCTCGCGCTGGTGCTGGTCGCGTTGGCGCACTTCGGCGGCGGCGGCAACTGGGCGATGTCGAACTACGCGCTGCAACTGGTGGTGCCCGACGAGCTGCGCGGACGGGTGATGGCCGCCGACATGACGCTCGCCACGCTGTCGATCGCGGTGTCGGTGCTGGTGGCGGGACTGTTCGTCGACTCGGTCGACCCGCGCGTGGTGGTGGCCGCCTCCGGCGGCGCGACCCTGCTCTACGCGATCGTCTGGCGGATCATGACCCGCCGGCTGCCCGCCGTTCCCGTGGCGGACGCGGCCGGGTCGCGCAGCGCCGGATAGCCGGACTGCTCCCGCGTACGGGTGACCTATAGCATGTCGCCATGGCGTTCCTGACCGCCCCTATCCGGGTTCGTGTGCCGGCCTCCAGCGCGAACCTCGGCCCCGGCTTCGACTCGCTGGGGCTTGCCCTCACCCTCTACGACGACGTCACCGCGCGGGTGACGACCGACGGCGTACGGGTGACGGTGCGCGGTGAGGGCGCCGACGACCTGCCGACGGACGAGTCGCACCTGATCGTGGCCACTATGAACGCGGCGTTCGACCGCCTCGGTGGCCGACCCGGCGGCATCGAACTGATCTGCGACAACCACATTCCGCACGCTCGGGGGCTGGGGTCCTCGTCGGCCGCGGTGGTCGCCGGGATTCTGCTGGCGCGCGCGCTGGTCGAGGAGGGTGCCGCCCTGCTCGACGACTTCGCCGTTATGCGGCTGGCCGCCGAGATCGAGGGGCACCCGGACAACGTGGCCCCCACGCTGCTGGGCGGGTTCACCATCGCCTGGACCACCCGGCCCGCGCGGGGGCACGGCGGCACCCGGGCCGTGCGCCTGGAGGCCCTCGAAGGGCTGCGTCCGGTGATCTTCGTACCGTCGCAGCTGGGCTTCACGGCCGCCGCCCGCGCGGCGCTGCCGCCCACCGTGTCGCACGCCGACGCCGCGTTCAACGCCTCCCGTACGGCCCTGCTCGTGCACGCGCTCACCCAGGACCCGCGCCTGCTGTTCGATGCCACCGAGGACCGCCTGCATCAGGAGTACCGGGCCCCGGCCATGCCGGAGACCGCCAAACTGCTCGCCACGCTGCGCGAGGAGGGCATCGCGGCGGTCGTCAGCGGCTCCGGGCCGACCGTGTTGGCGCTGCTCGCGGACGATGAGCACCTGCTCGCCGAGGCAGAAAATCTCTGCCCGGAAGGGTGGTGGTCGAGGTCACTCGACGTGGCGGGCGAGGGTGCGCGTATCCTGAGTGTTGAACACGCCGAGGGCGACCCTGTTGCCGCAGGTCTACCCAGTTGATTACGCTCTAAGGCGATACCAGCCGCCACCGCGCGATTCTGCGGACCCGCACCAGGCTCACGCGCAGGCTGCGATCTCCGTGCCCCTCATGTTCCAGCGGTTCGCGCTAACGATGTTCGACCCGCTCACACGGTGCACGGTCCGCAGCCGGGCAAGGACCGCCCGGCGACGGCATTACCGGCCGCAGATCTTTGGCGCTCGGTGTATCAGACTCCCGCGACGTTCAGCCGGAGCGGGTGTATCCGCGGCTGCCCGGCCCACCCTGTACCGAACCGGGCGCCCGGCCTAACGAGGGAAGGAATCCATTGAGCGACACCACCGACGTCACGTCGGAAGCCCCCAGCACCCCGGAGACGCCCGCCTCCGAACCCCGGCGGCGTACGGGTGGCGGCCTGACCGGCAAGCTCCTGCCGGAGCTGCAGTCCATGGCGTCGTCGCTTGGAATCACGGGTACGGCCCGGATGCGCAAGAGCGAGCTCATCGCCGCCATCCAGGCGCAGCAGAACGGCGACGGCCGCGTCCCGGGTCCGCGTGCGGAGCCGGTCCGGAGTGATGTCGCGGCCCGCGGCGAGGCGCCGCGCGCGGAGGTACGGGCGGAGGTGCGTGACGTGGAGAGCGTCACCAGCGTCGACAGCGCCACCCAGGAGCGGGCACCCGAGCGGGCACCGCGGCGGGCTTCCCGCGCCGCCGGGCCGCCGGAGTCGCGC
>JAEZGP010000760.1 GCA_023437285.1 Actinomycetes bacterium
GTGGACACCGCGAGCCTGGTCACCCCGGTGCCGCGGCCGGTGCCGCTGCGTGACCTGTCCGGCGGCGGGGAGACGGGGCTGCATCCCGGCTTCGGCGACGACGACTTCGCGGAGTACCTGATTCTGGCGACCCGGGGGGACACCCCGGCGGACTGGCTGCGCGCGGGCGAGGCGGTCAGCGCGGTGTGGCTGACCGCGACCGTGCACGGGCTCGCCATGTCGGCCATCAGCGAGGTCATCGAGATCCCTGAGGCCCGTGTGGTGCTGGGCGGGCTGCTCGGCCAACCCGGGTACCCGCAACTGGTCCTGCGTACGGGATTGCAGGGCCACCCCACTCCGGCACCGGCGAGTTCCCGGCGGGCCCTGCGTGACGTCCTGGAGGAGTTACCGGACCAAGACCGCGCTGACGGCGCCGCCGGACCGGAGCCGCGCTGACCTGCTGGTATGGCCCCTCCGACGATCCCGCGGAGCATACGATGAGGCGAAGGTCCAGCACGGCCGCGCACGCCGCGCCGTGCGGCTCACGCCACGGGAGGGGTTGGGCATGACCACCACCACATTGATTCCGCGGGTGTTCGGCGACGTTTTCGACTGGTTCGACCTGGACCGGCCGCAGAGCGCCGGCCACGCGATCCGCGTCGAGGATTCCCTGAGCGAGGGGGAGTACCACGTCCGCGCCGAGTTGCCCGGCGTGGACCCCGCCAGCGACATCTCCATTTCCGTCGACAACGGGACGCTGACGATCCACGCCGAACGCGAGGAACGCACCGAGGCGAAGGGCCGCTCGGAGTTCCGCTACGGCTCGTTGGAGCGCTCCGTCCGGCTGCCGGCCAACGCCGAGACGGAGAACATCCGGGCGACATACGACAAGGGGATCCTGGACGTGGAGGTCCCCCTGCGGAGCAAGGAGACCGGCGGCCGGAAGATCCCCATCGAGGCGGCGGAGTAGCCGGCCACCAGTCGTGGTGCGCGGGCCGGCGGTGGGTCGTGGACAGGGCGAGGAGACCGACGTGAAGGCCAAGATCAGTGACCGGTTGATCCTCGAACCGACGCACCCGGGCTCGCCCCGACGGGTCGGGGTCATCACCGGACTGCACCACGAGGACGGCAGCCCGCCCTACACCGTGCGCTGGCTCGACGACGGCCACGAGACGCTCGTCTTCCCGGGGCCGGAGGGACGCGTCGAGCCGGGTCACGGATAGCGGCACACCCGCCCGGGCGGTGGCGCGGCCGTGCCGTCGACGCCGTCGAGGGCGTGAGCGGTGCCCGGCCGGGGTATGAGGCGGGCATGGGCGACCAGCTCGCGCCCTACCGGCGCAAACGGGACTTCACCCGGACCCCCGAGCCGGCCGGGCCGCCCCGGGGCCGGCGCGGAGCGGGGCACGGGGCGGTTCGTCGTGCAGCGCCACCGGGCCCGGCGGCTGCACTACGACTTCCGGCTGGAGATCGACGGGGTCCTGGTGAGCTGGGCGGTGCCCAAGGGGCCCACCCTCGACCCGGACGTGCGCCGGGCCGCGTTCCACGTCGAGGACCACCCGCTGGAGTACGTCGACTTCGAGGGCGTCATCCCGGCCGGCGAGTACGGCGGCGGCGACGTCATCGTCTGGGACGCCGGCACCTGGGGCTCGCCGAAGACCGACGACCCGGCCGGCGCCGTACGGGCCGGCGAGCTGCACGTGGACCTGTACGGGGAGAAGCTGCGCGGCCGCTTCGTGCTCGTGCGTACCCGCGCCGAGGACTGGTTGCTGCTGCACAAGCACGACGGGTACGCCGTGGCCGGGTGGGACGCCGAGGAGCACCCGAACTCGGTACTGTCCGGGCGTACCAATGATGAGGTCAAAGCCGACCCGGAGCGGATGTGGCGCGCGGACCTGCCGGCCGCGGCCGCGTCCGTGGCCCTCAAGCCGGCGGCCGCCGACGGCCCGGACCCCGACGAACTCGCCGCGCTCGACGGGCTCGCCAAGTCCGGCACGTGGCACGTGTTCGGCCGCGACCTGCGCGTGACGAACCTCGACAAGGTGCTCTTCCCGGCTCGCGACGGCGAGGACCCGGTGACGAAACGCGATTTCCTGCGCTACGCGGCGTCGATCGCCCCCGTGGTGCTGCCCTACCTGGCCCGGCGGCCGTTGAACATGAACCGGTACCCCGACGGCGCCGACGGTAAGGGGTTCTGGCACAAGGAGCTGCCCGACCACGCCCCCGACTGGCTGCCCCGCTGGGACAACCCGGCGGCCGACGCGGGGGAGACGTGCACCTACCTGGTCGTCGACGAGCCCGCCGCGCTGGTCTGGGCGGCGAACTTCGGCGCCCTGGAGTGGCACGCGTGGACCTCGCGGGTCGACCACCCGCGCCAACCGACGTACGCCCTCGTGGACCTCGACCCGGGGTCGGCGACGAGCTGGGACGACCTGCTGGTGCTGGCCCGGCTGCACCGCACCGCGTTCGAGCACCTGGGGGTGACCGCCCGGGCCAAGGTCACCGGCCGGCGCGGCATCCAGATCTGGGTGCCGATCGCCGCCGGGGCCTCGTTCGAGGAGACGCGCGCCTGGGTGGAAGGCCTGTCGCGGTCGGTCGGCGTGGTCGTGCCCGAGCTGGTGAGCTGGAAGTGGCAGAAGGACGAGCGGGGCGGCCTGGCCCGGCTCGACTACACCCAGAACGCCATCAACAAGACGCTCGTGGCGCCCTACAGCCCGCGTCCCGCGCCGGGCGCCCCGGTGTCCGCGCCGATCGACTGGTCCGAACTGGACGATCCGGGGCTGCGTCCCGACGCGTTCACGATCCGGACGATCCTGCCGCGCCTCGCGGAGCGCGGCGACCTGTTCGCCGAGGTGCTCCGCGCGGAGCAGGCCCTGCCGCCGCTGCGCTGATCAGGTGGGGCGGCGGGGACCGGTGGACTCGCGGATGACCAGCCGGGCGGGCTGGCGGATCACGCCCGAGGCGCGCTCGCCGTCGATGGCGGCGAAGAGATGGCGCGCCGCCGTCGCGCCGATCTGTTCGAGGCTGAGGTCGATCGTCGTCAGCGGCGGGCGGGCGTCGGCGGAGAAGACCTCCCAGTTGTCGTAGCCGACGAGGGCGATGTCGTCGGGGATGCGCCGGCCCGCCTGGTGCAGGGCGTCGGCCACGCCGACGGCGATCTGGTCGCTGCCGCAGAAGATGGCGTCCACGTCGGGCTGGCTGGCCAGCAGCATGCGAGCGGCCTGGCGGCCCCAGCGCTGGGTCCACTCGCCGAACATCGGGCCGCCCAGCACCGGCAGGCCGGCCTCGTCGAGCGTGAGGCGCAGGGAGTCGGCGCGCTCGCGGGCCGCCCGGTAGTTCTCCTCGCCGGTCACGTGCGCGATGGCGCGCCGGCCCTGGGCGAGCAGGTGCTCGGCCGCGAGGCGGGCGCCGCCCCGGTCGTCGGAGATGATGGACAGGTCGTCGGCGTCGTCGGATTCGCCGTACGCGTAGACGACCGGTACCGGGATGTCGGCCGTCAGCGACGGGTGCATGTCGTTGGTCGTGCCGAGCACGATGATGCCGTCGACCTGCCGGGCCAGCAGCGTACGGATGTAGTGCTGGCGGCGGATGGCGTCACCGCGCGCGTCGCACAGCAGCACCGACATCTGCTGGTCGCCCAGCGCGTTCTCCACGCCGAGCAGCACGGGGATGGCGAACCGCCCGCCCAGTTCGTCGGTGAGCAGCCCGACCGTGCGGGTGCGGCCCGAGATCAGGCCGCGGGCCAGAACGTTGGGTTGGAAGTTCAGCTCCGCCGCGGCCTGTAGCACCTTGCGGCGGGTCTCGGGGGCGACCTGGGCGCGCTTGTTGAGCGCCTTGGAGGCGGTGGCCACGGAGACTCCCGCGCGCTTGGCGACGTCGGTGAGGGCTGTG
>JAEZGP010000011.1 GCA_023437285.1 Actinomycetes bacterium
ACCGGCGGCTCCGCCAGACCCGGCCGCTGGGTGAGGTCACCGTCGCCCAGATCTCCGCGCTGCTCAGCCTCGACGCGGCCGGCGCGCTGACCCCGCGCGAACTCGCCGAGACCGAGCGGGTCCAGCCACCCACGATGACCCGCATCGTGGCCAAGCTCGAGGACCGCGGGCTGGTGCAGCGCACCCCGCACCCCACCGACGGGCGGCAGGTCGTGCTCGCCCCGTCGTCAGCCGGCCGCCAGATGCTCGACGAATACCGCCGCGCCCGCGACGAATGGCTCGCCACGCGGCTCGCCGCCCTCACCCCCGAGGACCGCGAAACCGTCCACCGGGCCGCCACCATCCTCAACCGACTCGCCAAGGACTGACCTCAAAGGAGGCGCAACCACCCCGTGCAGGCACGGATCAACACCACCTTCCAATCCCTCCGCGTCCGCAACTACCGGCTCTTCTTCACCGGCCAGCTGATCTCCCTGATCGGCTGGTGGATGCAGGTCATCGGCCAGGACTGGCTCGTCCTTGGTCTCACCGACGACTCCGCGACCGCCCTGGGCACCGTCACCGCCCTGCAGTTCGCCCCCGTGCTGCTGTTCAGCCTCTACGGCGGCAAGCTCGCCGACCGGTACGACAAGCGGAAACTGCTGCTCGTCGCCAACACCCTCGCCATGGTGCTCGCGCTCAGCATGGGCGTGCTCATCCTCAGCGGCGGCGTCACGCTGGGCGCGATCTACGTCTTCGCGTTCCTGCTCGGCCTCATCAGCGCCATGGAGACCCCCGTCCGCCAGGCGTTCGTCTCCGAGCTGGTCAGCGCGAGCCTGCTGCCCAACGCGATCTCGCTCAACGCGGCCGCCTTCAACACCGCCCGCATCGTCGGCCCCGCCGTCGCCGGCCTCGCCGTCGCCGCCTTCGGTGTCGGCCCGGTCTTCCTGCTCAACGGGCTCAGCTATGTCGGCGCGATCGCCGGACTGTGGCTCATGCGTCCCGCGGAACTGTTCCGCGAGGGCCTGAGCCTCACCAAGGGCGGCCCGCGGCCGCGCATCATCGACGGGCTTCGCTATGTCGCCCGCCGCCCCGACCTCTCCCTGCCGATCACGCTCGTGTTCGTCATCGGCCTGCTCGCCTTCAATTTCCAGCTGACCCTGGCGCTGGTCGCCAAGACCGTGTTTCAGACGGGTGCCGCCCGGTTCGGCCTGCTCACCACCGCCCTGGCCATCGGCGCGCTCGGCGGGGCCCTGGCCAGCTCCCAGCGGCGCAGCCGGCCGACGTCGGCGACCGTCCTCGGGGCCGCGGCGATCTTCGGTCTGCTGCAGATCGCGGTCGGGTTCGCGCCCTCCTTCGCCATCATGATCGTCCTGCTGCTGCCCACCGGCTTCTTCATGGTGTACTTCGCCCAGGCCTCCAACCAGCGCGTCCAGCTCGGCACCGAGCCCGCCCTGCGCGGTCGCGTCATGTCCCTGTACGTGATGGTGTTCCTCGGCACCACCCCCATCGGCTCGCTGATCGTGGGCTGGCTGGCGAGCACGTTCGGGCCACGGGCCGGCATCTGGGTCGGCGGGCTGGCCGCCCTGCTCGCCGCGGGCCTCGCGTTCACGTACCGCTGCTGGCGGCGCGACCTGCGCGTCCACGTGCACCTGCATCCCGTACGCATGCACGTCGGCCCGGCCCAGAAGCCCTGCGTCAGTTGAGATGTCGGGCGGGCGTGCGACGCTAACCATATGGACAACGATCGACTGCGGGAGTGCCTTGACGAGGACTACACCCGCCTGCGCAAGGTCGCCGCGGGGGCCGACCTCGGCGCCCGCGTGCCCAGCTGCCCCGACTGGACCGTCGCCGACCTCGTCGACCACGTCGCCATGGTCTACCTGCACAAAGTGGCCTGCATAAAGTACGGCCGCCCGCAGGAGTGGCCGCCGCCCACCGGCGGGGAGCCGCCGGTGGCGCTGCTGGAGCGGGCCTACGGGCAGCTGGCCGCCGAGTTCGCCAACCGGGCCCCCACCGCCTCGGCCTACACCTGGTACGAGCCGGACCAGACGGTCGGCTTCTGGGTGCGGCGCATGGCGCAGGAGACGGTCATCCACCGGGTCGACGCCGAGCTGGGTGCCGGGGTGCCGATCGCCCCCATCCCGGCTGACCTGGCCCTCGACGGCATCGACGAGCTGCTCGTCGCGTTCGTGTCCTACGGCTCGCGCGCCTGGGCGGAGGACTTCGCCGCGGTGCTGCCGCAGGCCGCCGGTTCGACCGTACACATCGCCGCGGGCGAGCGTGCCTGGTCGGTGGAGCTGTCCGCGGACGGCGTCAGCGTCGCGGACGCCTCCGGCGCCGGGAGTACGGGCGACCGCGCGTCGATCGCCGGTGAGCCCGACGACGTCCTGCTGTGGCTGTGGAACCGGGCCGGCGACGGCGCGATCACCACGTCGGGCGACGCGGACGCGCTGGCCGCCTTCCGGCGCGTACTGGTGGCCGCCACCCAGTGAGCGCCGACACCCTGCGGCTCTTCGTGGCCGTCGACCCGGACCCGGCGGCGGTTGCCGACCTGGGCACCCTGGTCGACGGCCTCGCCGTGGCGCGACCCGCCCCACCCGGCGGCTCCCTGCGGCTGACCCGCCGCGACGCCTGGCACATCACGCTCGCGTTCATCGGAGAGGTCCCCGCCACCGACCGGGCCCGGGCCGAAGCCGCCCTGGCCCGCGCGGCGGCTGACGTGGCGGCCGGACCGGTGACGGTGCGGCTCGCGGGCGGCGGGCGGTTCAACAAGGGCAGGTTCACGGTGCTGTGGGCCGGTCTCGCGGGCGACCTGGAGGGCCTCGGCGTCCTCGCCGCGACCGTGCGCCGGGAGCTGCGGCGGGCGAAACTTCCCGTCGACCGGCGCTCGTTCAAGCCTCACCTGACCATCGCCCGCCCGGGCGACCGGCTCCCGCCCGACGCGCTGGCCGCCGACATCGACGCGTTGGCCCGCTATCGCGGGCCTGGGTGGACCGTGTCTGAGGTGCTCCTTTACGCCAGCGAGCTGGGCCCGAAGCCGCGCTACACGCGCCTGGCCGCAGCCAACGTGGGCACCGTCACACTCGGTGGGGCAAATGAGCGCGGTTAGCAACGGTGCCGAAAGAACCTCGTAACGCAGGGCGGGCAATATAAATCCCGACGGTCCGTGGTGGACGGCCGGCAAATAGGTCGCGGTGAGCGCTGTGACCAGGCATCTTAGGATGCGGCGGGGCCCAGCTTTAGGGCCGGCAGCGGGGCCCCGCTTGGTCTGCGCATATTGCCGCGGCCTGTGCGTGGCATACAGACATGCGGCTCAACTGACATGCGAAAGCGCGGCGGCAATGGCCCGCATAGGGCTGGGT
>JAEZGP010000009.1 GCA_023437285.1 Actinomycetes bacterium
GCTCGGAGTTGTGTATAATACACAGCCCGTCGACCGTGACGGGCGGCTGCGCACGCCGCGCCACCTGGGGATTGGCTGCCCGGCAGCCGGGTAATGCAGGCACATGGCGCACAAGGACCAGGATCACGACGGCCCGGCGGACAACAAGGCCGAACCGCACCCCGAGCTGCAGAGCGCACCGCCGCCGGACGCCGGGCCGGACAGCCCGGCGCGGCTGGGTCGCCGGTCGCTGTGGGGCGCGATGCGCCGATCGGTGAAGGAGTTTCAGAACGACAACCTGACCGTGTGGGCGGCCGCGCTGACCTACTACGGCATCCTGTCGGTCTTCCCCGGCCTGCTGGTCCTCGTCGCCGTCCTCGGGCTGCTCAGCGACAACCTGACCCAGGAGCTGCTGAACACGGTCGCGCCGATCGTGCCCGGCCCGGCCCGGGAGATCCTCACCGGCGCGCTGGAGAACATCCAGGCCGGCGCGGGCAAGGCGAGTCTCGCCGCGATCATCGGTCTGCTGGTCGGCATCTGGTCGGCGTCGGGCTACGTCGCCGGGTTCATGCAGGCCTCCAACGCGATCTACGACGTGCCCGAGGGCCGCCCGATCTGGAAGAAGCTGCCCGTACGCCTCGGCATCACCATCGTCACCGGCATGCTGCTGGTGGCGAGCGTGCTCATCGTCGTGATCAGCGGGCGGCTGGCCGAGCAGATCGGCAAGGCGCTCGACGCGTCGGCCGCGGTCGTGGACACCTGGAACGTCGTCAAGTGGTTCGTGCTGGTCATCCTGGTCAGCCTGATGTTCGCGATCCTCTACTGGGCCGCGCCCAACGTCCGCCACGGTGGCTTCTCGTGGGTCACGCCCGGCGGGGTCGTGGCGGTCATCCTGTGGGTCGTCGTGTCGATCCTGTTCGGGGTGTACGCGGCGAACTTCGCGTCGTACAACAAGACCTACGGCGCGCTGGGCAGCGTGATCGTGTTCCTGGTCTGGATGTGGCTGAGCAACCTGGCCATCCTGTACGGCGCCGAGCTGAACGCGGAACTGGAGCGCGAGCGCGCCATCGCGGCCGGCCAGCCGCCCGCCGAGGAGCCGTACATGCAGCTGCGCGACACCAGCAAGGTCAAGAACGCCGAGGCGGACGACCTGAAATAGCGACGCGTCACCGCGCTAAGGTCAATGACGTACCCAACGGGTCGCCGGTTTCGGTGCGTAGGGCCAATAAGTGCGACGGCACGCCGGCTAACGGCGGGCGGAGGGGGCGGGTTCGGCCACGGGGCGGCCCACCCGGAACACCGCGAGCGGGGCCGCGTCCGGCGCCAGGCCGAGCAGCTCGCGCAGCGCCACGGCGGTCGCCGCACAGTCGATGAGCTGGCTCAGCGGGTGCACGGCCAGGCCCCGCTCCCCCAGCGCCAGCCACGTCCGCAGCAACGCCCGGCCATGCCCGACCAGCTCCGCCGGACCGTCGGCGCGACCGACCAGCCGGCTGTGCCCGACCAGCTCCGCCGGGCTGTCGGCGCGACCGACCAGCGCGAGTACGGTGCCGTCGTAGCGCAGCAGGCCCTTCGACGCGGCGGCCAGCAACGCCGGGGCGCCGAGCCGGCGGGCGAGCGGGTACACGCGCGGGGCGAGCACGGCGGCGAGCCCGACCGCCTCCGCGCGCGACATCGCCATGGCCCGGTCGGTGAGCCCGTCGAGGGCGTACCTGGGGTGACGAGGCGACAGGCGCAGCCACTCGCGCAGCTCACGCACCACCGCAGGCGTGCCGAACATCCAGCGGTCGGCGTCGACCAGCAGGCCGGCCAGGTCCCGGCACGGCACCGCCCGCAGCAAGGCCCCGGCGGCGGCGAGGTCGGCCCGCTCGGCGACCTCGGCGAGGGTGTCGGGGGCGAGCTGGCCGGGGTGGTAGGCCGCCCGCGCGCAGCGGCGCCGGTGCAGCGCCTCGGCCGGGAAGGGGCTGGGATACGTCGTGTCGGCCGCCACCAGCCGGGCCACCTGGCGCGACGCCTCGTCGATCTCGATCTGCGCGCGTACGGGCAGGCCGGCGTCGGTCGCCGTGATCAGGCACGCCTCGACGAACGCGCCGAGCGACAGGAACAGGTCACGCCCGGTCGGATCGGAGTCGGGCAGCGCGCGGGCCGGGTCCCAGTGCACGGCCACCTCGTCCGCGCCGTAGCGCACCAGCCACGGCTGGGTGTTGTGGGCACTCGGCGCGCGCCGGAACACGGCCTCCCGTTGCCGCAGTTCGTCGACCCAGCCGGTCATGCCACATCCCTGGCGTAGAACGTGTAACCGTGCAGCGGCCGGCCGCCCGCGCGGCGGTACTGCGCCGCCGACGCGGCGTTGTCGCGCTCCACGTACGTGCTGCGCAGCGCGGCGTACCCGTGCCCGCGCAGGCCGCGGTGCAGCTCGCGGGAGAGCAGCGTCAGGTACCCGCGCCCCTGGGCGGCCGGCACGGTGCCCTTGATGATGAGCACCGCGTCGCGGCGGTACCGCGACCGGGTGGCGAGCAGCCGCAGCTGGTTGAGCACGCTGAGGTTGCCGCCGACCTTCATCAGGTACTCGGAGATGTCGGGTACGGCGACGATGAACGCGACCGGTTCCCCCGCCCGTTCCAGCCACAGCAGCAGCGCCTCGTCGAGCAGGTACGCCAGCCCGTCGGTCTGCGCGGCCAGCTCGTCGGCGTCGATCTCGGTGTAGTAGCCGAGCTGGGCGAAGCTCGCGTTGAGCAGGCCGCGCAGGATCGGCAACTGCTCGGCGAACCGGCGCCGCGACCCGTGCCGGATCACCAGGCCCTCGGCCGCGAGGCGCGCGTCGTCGAAGGCGTACGGCTCGCCGTCGAAGCCCTCACAGATCCACGTGTCGGCCTCGAAGCGCCGCGTGAAGCCGTGCCGCTCGTAGGCGCGCGGGTAGTAGGACGGGTTCCAGGCGGAGTCGACGAAGCCGCGCTCGTCGAAGCCGGAGGTTATCACCCCGCCGGTCTGGTTGGGCAGCAGCCCGACCGGGCCGAACAGCGCGTCCGTGTCCGCGCCCCGTTCGGCGATCAGGTCGAACAGCGTGGCGGCCACCGCGTCGTCGTCGACGAACTCGGTGAGCCCGAACAGCTGGTGGGTCCGCCCCAGCTTCGCGTCGAACTTCGGGTTGCGGTGCACGCAGGTACGCCCGACGACCGTACCCGCGTCGTCGCGTACGAGATAGAAGTCGACCGGACCGTAACGCGCGTGCGGACCGCGACCCCGCCACCAGTCGCGCACCACCGAACGGATCAGCGGTACGTAGCGGTCGCGCGGGTGCAGGCGCAGCGGCAGGTCGCAGAACTCGCGCAGGGCCCGGGCGTCCTCGACCCGCGACACGTGCGGCGTCACGACGACGGCCGGTGCACGGGCGGCCCGTCGCTCTCGCGCGCCAGCGGGGTGAACGTGTCGATGTGCGCCATGCCGTCGCCCTCGGCGCGCCACACGCCGTTGGAGTACCCCTGCTCCTCGGCGTTGTAGAGGCGGATGTAGCCGCCGGTCGCGTTGCGGGTGCCGTGGTCGGTGACCCAGCACATGAGCTGGCGGTGGTACTTGGTGCGGGCGAAGGCGAGCAGCGCGTCGCGGTCGCGGAAGAACGCGATCGTGCCGAGCGTGAACGGGAACTCCCAGTAGACCTTGTGCCAGCGGTACCCGTCGAGGCGCTTCATCTGGCGCACCATCCGGAACCAGGTCATGGTCAGCACGACGATGGAGCGGGGGCCGCTGTAGCGGGTGGCGCCGACGAACATGGCCGTCGCCTGGGCCACGCGGGGTGCCCGCGAGAAGTCACTCGTTCTCATACCAGGTACACATTCTTGACCTTGCCGTGGTGGCGGGCGAACGGGCCGGTGCCGAAGTCGTGCACGCGTACCCGGATGTCGGCGGCCGACGGGTCCTCGGCGACCGACTCGGCGAA
>JAEZGP010000195.1 GCA_023437285.1 Actinomycetes bacterium
GCCCGCCGGTTCCCCGCCGCGAGGAGCCTGCTCGCGGCCAGCATGGCGCCCAACGCCCCGACGGCGAGCGCCAGCGCGCCGAGTGGGTCGGTCGGGAAGCCGGTGTTGCCGTTGAAGCGCAGCAGCCCGAGGACGGCCAGGGCAACCACACCGGCGAGGCCGGTGGAGACGGCGGGCAGGTTGCGGACCGCGGGGAACGCCTGGCCCGTGCCGATCATGCGTAGGAGCCTAACGATGTTTCGCCGCCGACAGCATCCCCGTGCCGGAGAAGCGGCCAGCCGAAGGCTCACGCGACATAAACCCAGCGCTTGATTGAATTTGAAAATGTCAATATCTATACATTGCAAATGTTACCGCTTAAGCTTTGCAGGCCATGGCTGCAAGAAGTGAGATCGTCCCTACTCACGCAAAGCGAAGGTAACCATGAGCATTCTGAGAATGGCCGCGCGCTGGCTGGCATTGAGTCGCTTGGCCCGCGCCACGGCAGCGACCGTGGCGGTGTCGGCCGTCGTAGTCGCCTTCACCGGCAGCGCGGCATATGCCAGCCTCTGGCAACTCACGGACGGCTTCGACTACCAGCCCGCCAACACCTGGACCGTCGAGGCGTACGGCTCCAGTGGCGGTGGCTTCGATCTCAACGCGGGAACCGCGCGCACCGCGCCGAACAATGCCTACCTGTGGGCCCAGAGCCAGTTCTCCGCCGTGGGCCGGTCGGTCACCCTGCGCAACAACTCCACCCGCAACGGCTGCGCCGCAGCGGTCTACCTCACCGGACTCAGCGGGGCCAAGGTGAATGTCGAGGTCATCAACCCCTCAACGTGGACCTACATCTCCCTGCGACAGGTCACCCTGACCGGGGGCGGCTACACCCAGTACGCCGTCCCGTCGTGGACCGGCGGCCCCAATACCGTGTACGTGCGCATTGCGCTCGTCGGCAGCGGCGCCTACCAATTGGTACGCGTCGACGACCTCGTCGTGCAGTGCAACTACTAGTAATTCGCCCGACCTAGAACACAGCAATTCGGGAATGCGGAAAGTGCCTCTGCTCTGCAACGGCAGGACCGGAACAGGCAGAGGCACTTTCCGCGCGCCGACCGCTCATGTGCGGGGAAACGGGATGCGGCGGCTGGGCGGGCTGGTTACCGTCCGGGCGTGGCCCACATCTATCCCCCACTGAATGTGGAAGTCCGTACGCCGCGCCTGACGCTGGCGGGTGCGTCCGACGACCTGCTCGAACGTCTCGTGCCGCTCGTGCGGGCCGGCGTCGCGGACGCCGAGCCGTGGCCGTTCGACGACCCGTGCTCGCTCTACGCCGACAATCCCGAGCGCGAGTGGCGGTGGCTGCGCGGCATCTGGGCCGGCCGGGGTCGGGTGAGTCCGGAGTCGTGGCGGTTGTACTTCGCCGTGCTCGTCGACGGCGAACCGGTCGGCATGCAGGACCTCATCGGCAAGGACTTCGCGCGGTTCGGCACGGTGACCAGCTTCTCGTGGCTGGCCCCGGGCGGCCGCGGCCGGGGGCTCGGCACGGAGATGCGCGCGGCGATTCTGCACCTGGCCTTCGCCGGGTTGGGCGCGCGCGAGGCGGGCAGCGACGCCTTCGTCGACAACGAGGCGTCCAACCGCATATCCCGCGGCCTGGGCTACGAACCGAACGGCACCGACTGGGACACCCGCCGGGGCGAGCCCGCGCGGATCCAGCAGTGGCGGCTCGCCCGGGAGATGTGGGAGTTGCGCCGCCGCGACGACATCGAGCTGACCGGCGTCGACGACTGCCTGCCGGTCCTGGGCCTTCCCGCGGCTGCGGCGGGAAGCCGCCGCTAGCGAAGGTCTCCGCGTACTGCCGGCGGGCTGGCCACAAAACGGGTTAGCTGAGTGGTGCCGGCCCGTTCGAAGGAGAGACCGTCATGCAGGTTGCCGTTCTGCACGCCCCCGGCGACGTCCGGGTGGAGCAGCGCGAGGATCCGAAGATCGTCGCCCCGACCGACGCGATCATCCGGCTGGCCGCGACCTGCATCTGCGGATCGGACCTGTGGCCGTACCGGGGGATAGACGAGGTCGACGAGCCGCGGCCGATGGGTCACGAGTACGTCGGCGTCGTCGAGGAGGTCGGCGCCGAGGTCCGCACCATCCGGCCCGGGCAGTTCGTGGTCGGCTCCTTCTTCGCCTCCGACAACACGTGCGAGATCTGCCGGGCCGGATACCAGACGCACTGCGTGCACAGCCAGCCCGCCAGTCCCACGGGCGCCCAGGCCGAGTACGCGCGCATCGCACTGGCCGACGGCACGCTGGTCGCCACCCCCGAGCTGCCGGACGCGGACCTGGTGCCGAGCCTGCTCGCCGCCTCCGATGTGCTGGGCACCGGCTGGTTCGCCGCCGTGGCCGCCGCGGCCGGTCCCGGCAAGACCGTGGCCGTCGTGGGCGACGGCGCCGTGGGCCTGCTCGCCGTGCTGGCCGCCAGGCAGCTCGGCGCCGAGCGGATCATCGCGATGAGTCGTCACGAGCCGCGCCAGGAACTGGCGCTGGAGTACGGCGCGACCGACATCGTCACCGAGCGCGGCGACGAGGGCGTCGCCCGGATCAAGGACCTCACCGGCGGGCTCGGGGCGCACTGCCTGATCGAGGCGGTCGGCACGCAGGAGTCGATGATGCAGGCGATCCGCGCCACCCGCGCCGGTGGGCACGTCGGCTTTGTGGGCGTCTCCCACGACGTACAACTGCCTGGTGAGGAACTGTTCCGCTCCGGTGTGCACCTGCACGGCGGGCCGGCACCCGTACGCCGTTTCCTGCCCGAGCTGATCGACCTGATCTACCGACGGGAGATCGACCCGGGCCGGGTCTTCGACCTCACCCTGCCGCTGGCGGAGGCCGCCGAGGGTTACCGGGCGATGGATGAGCGCCGCGCCATCAAGGTCCTCCTGCGGCCGTGACCGCGAAGTGATCAGTTTTGGAGAAGCGGCCGCGCCGCCGGGCTTCCTAGCATGGGACTCGAAGCGATCAAGACTGATAAGTGAGGACCTCCTATGGCAGAGACCGCGAAGACGACGAAGAAGCCCGCCAAGAAGGCCACCGGCACGTCGTACAAGGGGTTCACGAAAGAGGAACGCGCCGCGATGAAGGAGCGCGCCGCGGAGCTGAAGTCGGCCGCCAGCGAGAGCGAGGTGGTCGCGAAGATCGAGGAGATGCCGGAGCCGGACCGCGGCATCGCCGAGCGGGTCCACGCCATCATCAGGGCCACCGCGCCGCAGCTGACGCCCCGCCTCTGGTACGGCATGCCCGCATACGCCAAGGATGGTCAGATCGTCTGTTTCCTCCAGCCGGCGGCGAAGTTCAAGACGCGGTATTCGACGCTGGGCTTCAACGACGCGGCGCGCCTCGACGACGGCTCCATGTGGCCGACCGCCTTCGCCCTGACGAAGCTGACCAAGGCGGACGAGGCCCGCCTCGCCGAGCTGATCAAGCAGGCGGTGAGCTGACCCGCCATTACGGCAACGGGCTGAATAAGAGTAAAACTCCGGGTTAGGGTGGTTCGAAAGAATTGCTCGAATTATTCGGATTTTGTTGTCGTACGGGGGCCGACATGAAGGCATTCGTCATGAAGGAGATCGGCCGCGTCGGGTTCATGGAGAAACCCATCCCGCAGCCGGGTCCCAACGACGCGGTCGTGCGCACCATCCGCGCGCTGATCTGCACCTCCGACTCCCACACGGTTCGCGGCGGCATCGGGCCGCGCCACGACCTCACGCTCGGACACGAGGCGGTGGGCGTGGTGGACCAGGTGGGCAGCGAGGTGCGCGAGTTCCGCCCGGGCGACCGGGTCGTGGTCGGCGCGATCACGCCCGACTGGGGCGATCCGGCGTCGCAGGCCGGGCACTCGTCGCAGTCGGGCGGGCCGTTGGGCGGCTGGAAGTTTTCCAACACCAAGGACGGTGTCTTCGCGGAGTACTTCCACGTCAATGAGGCCGACGCGAACATGGCCAAAATTCCGGACGACGTGTCGGACGACGCGGCGGTCTACTGCGCCGACATGCTCTCCACCGGGTTCATGGGCGCCGAGAACGGTAACGTCCCGATCGGCGGGACGGTGGCCGTGCTCGCGCAGGGCCCGGTCGGGTTGATGGGTACGGCCGGCGCGAAGCTGCGCGGCGCCGGGCTGATCATCGGCATCGACGCCGTGCCCACCCGCCTGAAGCTGTCCCAGACCTACGGCGCCGACGAGGTCGTGGACTTCACCCGGGAAGACGTGGTGGAGCGAATCGAGGAACTCACCGGCGGCGAAGGCGTCGACACCGCGATCGAGGCTCTGGGAGCCGACGCCACGTTCCAGACCGCCGTACGGATCATCAAGCCGGGCGGCACCGTGTCCACCATCGGCTACTACGGCACCGGCGAGTACGTCCACATCCCCCGCGTGCCGTGGGGCGTCGGCATGGCGGAGAAGACGATCGCGACCGGCCTGTGTCCGGGCGGACGCCTGCGCCTGGATCGGCTGCTGCGGATGCTGTCGGCCAAACGCCTCGATCCGACGCTGATGACCAGTCACATCTTCACGTTCGACGAGATGGAGCAGGCGTTCGAGGTCGCCGACCAGAAGCTCGACGACGTCGTGAAGGTGCTGGTCACCTTCTGAGACGCCGGTGCGCCGCGTCCCGGTCACGCGACCGGGACGCGGCGGCGTGACCGTCAGGCGCCGACGTACTGGGCGAGGTGCTCGCCCGTGAGCGTGGAGCGGGCCGCGACGAGGTCGGCGGGCGTGCCCTCGAAGACGATCCGGCCGCCGTCGTGGCCGGCCCCCGGGCCAAGGTCGATGATCCAGTCGGCGTGCGCCATGACCGCCTGGTGGTGCTCGATGACGATGACCGACTTGCCGGCGTCGACGAGCCGGTCGAGCAGGGCGAGCAGCTGCTCGACGTCGGCCAGGTGCAGGCCGGTGGTCGGCTCGTCGAGGACGTAGATGCCGCCCTTCTCCCCCATGTGGGTGGCGAGCTTGAGCCGCTGCCGCTCGCCGCCGGACAGCGTGGTGAGCGGCTGGCCGATGGTGAGGTAGCCGAGCCCGACGTCGGCGAGCCGGTCGAGGATCGTGTGCGCGGCCGGGGTACGGGCCTCGCCGGAGCCGAAGAACTCCTCCGCCTCGGTCACCGACATGGCGAGCACCTCGCTGATGTCGCGGCCGCCGAGGCGGTATTCCAGGACCGACGCCTCGAAGCGCTTGCCCTCGCACTCCTCGCAGGTCGTCTCGACCGTGGCCATGACGCCCAGGTCGGTGTAGATGACGCCGGCACCGTTGCAGGCCGGGCAGGCTCCCTCGGAGTTCGCGCTGAACAGGGCCGGCTTCACGCCGTTGGCCTTCGCGAAGGCCTTGCGGATCGGTTCGAGCAGGCCCGTGTACGTGGCGGGGTTGCTGCGCCGCGAGCCACGGATGGCGCCCTGGTCGATCGTCACCACCCCGTCCTTCGTGGACACCGAGCCGTGGATGAGCGAGCTCTTGCCCGAGCCGGCCACGCCGGTCACCACGGTCAGGACGCCGAGCGGGATGTCGACGTCCACGTCGCGCAGGTTGTTGGCGTTGGCCCCGCGTACCGTGAGCGCGCCCTTCGACGCGCGTACGGACGGCTTGAGGCTGGCACGGTCGTCCAGGTGCCGGCCGGTGAGCGTACCGCTGGACCGCAGCCCGGCGCCCGTGCCCTCGAAGACCACCTGGCCGCCCTCGGTGCCGGCGCGCGGGCCGAGGTCGACGATGTGGTCGGCGATCGCGATCACTTCCGGCTTGTGCTCCACGACCAGGACGGTGTTGCCCTTGTCGCGCAGCTGCCGCAGCAGGTCGTTCATCCGTTGGATGTCGTGCGGGTGCAGCCCGACCGTGGGCTCGTCGAAGACGTACGTGACGTCGGTGAGCGAGGACCCGAGGTGACGGATCATCTTGGTGCGCTGCGCCTCACCGCCCGACAGGGTGCCCGACGGCCGGTCGAGCGAGAGGTAACCGAGCCCGATCTCGGCGAACGAGTCGAGCAGGTGCTGCAGCCCGGCCAGCAGCGGTCGCACCGAGGGCTCGTCGAGGTCGCGGACCCAGTCGGCCAGGTCGCTGATCTGCATCGAGCACAGGTCGGCGATGCTCTTGCCGTTGATCTTCGAGGCGCGGGCCTCCGCGCTGAGCCGGGTGCCCTCGCAGTCGGGGCAGGTCTGAAACGTCACCGCCCGTTCCACGAACGCCCGGACGTGCGGCTGCAACGCGTCGACGTCCTTGGCCAGCAACGACTTCTGGATCTTCGGGATGAGCCCCTCGTAGGTCACGTTGATGCCGTCGACCTTGATCTTCGTGGGCTCCTTGTAGAGGAGGTCGTGCAGTTCCTTCTTGGTGAACTTGCCGATCGGCTTGTCCGGGTCGAAGAAGCCGCTGGCCCGGAAGATGCGGCCGTACCAGCCGTCCATCGTGTACCCGGGGATGGTCAGCGCGCCCTCGTTGAGCGACTTCGTCTCGTCGTAGAGCGCCGATAGGTCGTAGTCGGTCACCGTCCCCATGCCCTCGCAGCGCGGGCACATGCCGCCGAGCCGGGTGAACGTCACCTTCTCGGCCTTGGTCTTGCCCGCGCCCCGGTCCACCGTGACAGCGCCGCTCGCCTTCACCGAAGGCATATTGAACGAGTACGCGTTGGGAGAGCCGAGGTGCGGCTGACCGAGCCTGCTGAACAGGATGCGCAGCATCGCGTTGGCGTCCGTGGCCGTGCCGACCGTGGAGCGGGGGTTGGCGCCCATCCGCTCCTGGTCCACGATGATCGCGGTGGTCAGCCCGTCGAGGTAGTCGACCTCGGGCCGGGCCAGGGTCGGCATGAACCCCTGCAGGAACGCGCTGTACGTCTCGTTGATCAGCCGCTGCGACTCCGCGGCGATCGTGGAGAACACGAGCGAGCTCTTGCCGGAGCCGGACACGCCGGTGAACACGGTGAGGCGCCGCTTCGGGATCTCGACGCTGACGTCCTTGAGGTTGTTCACCCGCGCGCCGTGCACCCGGATCAGATCGTGGCTGTCGGCGGCGTGCTGCTGCGTGTCCGTACCCGCGGCTTGGCTCATCTCGTCTCCCCCAGTGTTTCGTCTTCGATCAAACGGCGCCTTAGACCTGCTGGATGCGCAGGAGGTTGCCGGCGGGATCGCGCACGGCGCAGTCGCGGATCCCGTACGGCTGGTCGGTCGGCTCCTGAACGATGTCGGCGTCGCTGGCCTGCAACCGCTCGAAGGTGCCGTCCACGTCCTTGGTGGCCAGAACGATACCGGCGAAGGTGCCCTTGGCCATCATTTCGGTGATCATACGGCGCTCGTCGTCGGTGATGCCGGGGTCGACCGCCGGCGGGTGCAGGACGATGGAGGTGGTGGGCTGCTCGGCGGGGCCGACGGTGATCCAGCGCATCCCGCCGTACCCGACGTCCTTGCGGACCTCGAACCCGAGGACGTCGCGGTAGAAGGCGAGGGACTGCTCTGGGTCGGTCTGCGGTAGAAAACTCGCGTTAATGGTGATGTCCATAACGGTCAGGCTAGTTGCGGCCGCCCGGTGCGCGCTTCTCGAATCCTGATCGGTCGGGTCACCTGTCTGGTGTGGCAGGACGGCATCTCGGCGGCCGCCCGGCCGAGTTCGCGGGCCCGGTAGGCGCTGGGCGGCATGCCGACCAGCTCGGTGAACCGGGTGCTAAAGGTGCCTAGGGAGGAACAACCGACCGCGAAGCAGACGTCGGTGACGGTGAGGTCGCCCCGGCGCAGCAGGGCCATGGCCCGCTCGATGCGTCGCGTCATCAGGTACGCGTACGGCGACTCCCCGTACGCGAGCTTGAACTGGCGGCTGAGGTGACCGGCCGACATGTTCACGCCCCGGGCGAGGGCCTCCACGTCGAGGGGCCGCGCGTACTCGCGGTCCATCCGGTCGCGCACGCGCCGGAGCAGGACGAGTTCGCGCAGGCGCGGGTCGGTCGTGGCGGTCACGGATAACAGCCTGCCCGCCGAACCGCCCGCTGCCCAGGCCCGACGGGCACCAAAACGCGATCGGGGGGGGGGCCGGCGGGGGGGGGGGCGGCCCCGGGAGG
>JAEZGP010000244.1 GCA_023437285.1 Actinomycetes bacterium
CGGCTCTGTCGCACTTTCGGTGGTGACGTTGTGTGACGTTAGCCGAGCAGGATTCGGTGTCGGAGGAGTTGAAAACCGGCGCGTCCGTACATTTGCCGTTTGATCAGCTTGGTTTTCGTGTTGATGCCTTCCGTTGTGCCGTTGTGATAGGTGGTGGTGAGGGCGGCGTTGACGGCGTCGCGGTCGAGGTCGAGTCCGCGGGTGAAGGCGTGTAGGTGGGGCAGGTCCTCGGCTCGTGCGTTGGTGATCCAGGTGGTCAGGAGCTCACTGTTTGCCTCGGCCGGGGTGAGTAGTGCGGCGAAGTCGTGTACCAGGTCGGTGAGGGCGGTCATCTCGTGGCAGGCGCGGGCGCAGGTGTCGCGGAGCTCGCGTTGGTCGTCTGGAAGGTCGTCGGGGCGGGTCAGTAGCAGGCCGGTGACGCGTTTAGGCGAGAGCGTCGAGTGGTCGGCTTCGACGCGGCCCTGGGTGATGTAGCGGTAGAGCAGGTTGAAGCTGCCGGTGTAGCCGAGTTGTTTGATCTCGTCGAACAGGTGCGTGACCGGGATGGCGGGGTTCTGTTCGCGGCGGGCACGTAGATGGTCGCGGTAGGGGTCGACAAGGGTCGGTCGGTACTGGGGTGCGCGGATGAGTTGTTCGGGCTCGTTGATGCGTGCGTAGCGTTTGATCGTGTTGAGCGCGAGGTTGAGCCGTCGGGCGCATTCGAGCAGGCCGACACCTTTGTCCAAGAGGGCGTGGACTTGTTGCCAGCGTTCGCGGGTGGTCTTCGCGCGTTTGCCGTCCTGGGGTGGTGGACCGGCCTTGGCCCAGCAGGTGCTGTGCGCGGCGACCTCCTGGCGGACGGCCTCGGCGAGGTTGTGCCACAGGTGCCAACGGTCATTGACCTGCATGGCGTCAGGTAGGACGCGGCGGATCGCTTCGGCGTAGGCACCCGAACCGTCGCGGCACACGACCTGCACGCCCGGATGCTTGCGCAGCCACGCTTCCAGCGTGTCGGCCTTGCGGTCGGGCAGCACGTCGACCGGCTCATGTGTTTCGACGTCAATGAGGATCGTGGCGTAGCGCAGACGGCGGCGTAGCGCGAAGTCGTCCACGCCCAGCACGCGGGGCACCGGCCGGTGCGGCAACGGCAATCGCAGCAGCGCCCGCAGGGCGGTATGTCGGGAAACGAGCACCGCCAACGCCGATAACACGCGCGCGCCCGCGCGGCCGGCTAACTCCTTGACCACGGCGCCGACTTGGGCGGCCAGTCGCACGGTGCGGCGCTGGTAGCGCTCAACGACTCCGGGCAGTTGCTCACGGAAGGTCTGCCGGCAGCTGCGGGTCGGGCAGACCAGCCGACGCACCCGCACCCGGATAACGACCCGGCGGGCGTCGACCGGCACGTCCGCGACCGTGCGTTCGTGATAGCCGTGAACCCGGTCGGTTACGGCACCGCAATCCGGACAAGCGACTGTCACATGTGGAGTCCGCGCCCAGACCACGATCTGTGTGCCCTCGTCAACCACATCCTCGATCACCAGCGGTGACAGCCCGGAGAAGACCATGCCCAACAGCTCGGTGACATCCTGCATGTCACCTCAACGACGACGACCAGCGCCAAGCCATCGGTAACGTTCCGCTACCACCGAAAGTGCGACAGAGCCAACTTAACGGTGTAACTGGATCAATTGGTTAGGCGCGTCCGGCGGACAGGCGGCCGTCGAAGGTGATGTCGAAGGCGTTGAGTGCGGCTTTCCATCGCATGGTCCAGCGGCCTCGTCCGCGGCCGGTGGGGTCCAGGCCCATCAGGGCCATGTAGAGGCACTTGAGGGCGGCCTGTTCGGTCGGGAAGTGGCCGCGGGCGCGTACCGCCCGGCGGAGGCGGGCGTTGACCGACTCGATCGCGTTGGTGGTGCAGATGACCTTGCGGATCTCCACGTCGAACGCGAGGAACGGGACAAACTCCGCCCACGCGTCGGTCCACAGCCGCACGATCGCCGGGTAGCGGCGTTCCCACTTGTCGGAGAACTCGGCGAAGCAGTCCAGGGCGGCCTGGGCCGACGGGGCGGTGTAGACGGGCTTGAGGTCCTTGGCCAGTTCGGGCCAGTCCCGCTTGCTGGCGTAGCGCAACGAGTTCCGCAGGAGGTGTACCACGCACGTCTGCACGATCGTCTTGTCCCACACCGTGTTCACCGAATCGGGCAGGCCCTTGAGCCCGTCACAGACCAGCATGAGCACGTCACGCACACCACGGTTGCGCAGCTCGGTCAACACACGCAGCCAAAACTTCGCGCCCTCACCATCGCCGTGTTCGCCGGCCCACAGGCCCAGGATCTCCCGGTCGCCGTCCACCGTCACGCCCATGGCCAGGTAGATGGGCCGGTTGACGACCTGCCCGTCGCGGATCTTGACTCGGATCGCGTCCACGAAGACCACCGGATAGACCGGGTCGAGGGGACGCGACTGCCACTCACCCATCGCGTCGAGGACCCGGTCGGTGATCGCCGAGATGGTGTCCCGGGACACGCTGGCGCCGTACACCTCGGCCAAGTGGGCGGAGATCTCACCCGTTGTCAGGCCCTTCGCCGACAACGACAGCACCATGCCATCCACCCCGTCCAGGCGCCGTTGCCGCTTACGCACGATCACCGGCTCGAACGAGCCGTCCCGGTCGCGGGGCACGTCCACCTCGACCGGGCCGGCTTGCGTCAACACGGTCTTCGACCGCCTGCCGTTGCGCGAGTTGCCGCCCGTGCGGCCGGCCGGGTCGTGCTTGCCGTAGCCCAGGTGGGCGTCCATCTCGCCCTGCAGCGACGACTCCAACACCAGCTTCGTCAGCTGCTGCAGCAGACCGCCCTCGCCGGTCAGGCTCACGCCCTCGGCGCCGGCCCGGGCCACCAGCTCGGCCACCACCTTCTGGTCCACCAGCCCAGCCGCCGGCGTCGTATCCGGCTCATCCTTCGTCATGGTCTCGATCGTCACAGGTGTCTCCTCCATCCATCTATGGAGTTACACCGTTGTTCTTACAGTCCCACATCGAGGATTCTGCTAGCACCCGCAGGCCGTGTTATAGGGCTCGCCCTCGGGTTGGAGCGGTGGTGGGCGGCGCGGCAGGCGTCGACGGCAACGGCGTCGTTGCGGCTGACCTGTTTACTGTCGGCGGCTGCTGGAAGGCGCGGGATGCGGCGGGTGCCGGGTTGTCGAGGAATGTGCTGCCGTCGGGTTCTGGCTGTTGTAGAACGTCGTCGATGTGCAGAATGTCGTAGTTGTTGGCTGGGCGCCATTGTTGTGGGACTGCCATGAGGATCGGCGAGTTGGCCACGCGGCGTAGAACTGCTTCTGCGGGTACGAAAATGTCGTTGCGCAACATGGCACTCCGCAGCCCGGAGCGCAGAGCGGTGGCGAGGGCTTGGCCTTCTCTGCGCAGGCGCGAGATGTTCAGGTCAGGCGCGTGGCCGTGGGTGTGCGCTGGGGGTTGAGCGCGGGTCCAGCGCAGGACTGCGACGAGTTGGCTGGCGGCATCGTGTGCCTGTCCGGTCGGTGGGGTACCGCGCAGTTTTGTCGCGGCGATGGCGGCTTTCCGCCACCGGTTGGCGTCGGGGTCGCCGTCGAGTTGGCGGATCGCCAGGCCAAGCTGGGTGACGGCCTGTATGTGCGCGACGGTCACCGCGTCTGGGTTGCGGGTGAGCCAGCTCCGTACGGCGACGGTGGTCGTGGCGGCGTCGCGAGCGGAGCGTATGGTCGGGGACGGGCTGAGTGGGACGGCTGCGAAGTCGAGGGCCCGAAGCACGGGGTGCCCCCTGCCTGTCGCAGCGACGACGTCTTCAACGGCGGCGTCGAGGCGACCGTTGGTGGCCGAGTGGGTGGCGTCGTGGATGGCGTGGTACGCCAGCGCGGCCGGTCCGTGGGCGCGGTCGAGCCAGGTGTAGAACGCGCGGTCGACGTCGAGCATTGCTGAGGTGAGGTTGGCGATGTCGGCGAGGCCAGCCCGCACGCCGGCGCCGTTTCGAATGGCGTTGCCTTCCGGCGACCGGTAACGCTGGTTGCGCGGCAGGTGGCTGGCGAGGATGTCGGCCATGATCCCGGTGGCGTCGGCGCTGGCGCGAAGCAGGCGTGCCGGCTCGGCGAGGTCCGCCGGCGCGGGCGGGTATGGGTGGGCGACGAGCCGTGCCGACCGGAGGCCGGCGTGCAGGGCGATGACACCGCCGTGCTGTTTCATGATCGTGGCGGCGTTCGTGTGGTCC
The DNA here is from genome assembly GCA_023437285.1 of Actinomycetes bacterium. Classification (GTDB taxonomy): domain Bacteria; phylum Actinomycetota; class Actinomycetes; order Mycobacteriales; family Micromonosporaceae; genus Luedemannella. Next base: position 4,224 of record JAEZGP010000244.1, read on the forward strand.
TGGACGTCCGCACGGGGTGGTCCGCCCAGAAGCAGCTCAGTCGCCCGTACCAGATGGTGGTAGACGTCGGATCTGGCGGCGATCAGGCCATACACGGCTGCGGCCGAGACCGCGTCGCGGCCCCGGATCGCGGTGTGGGCGGCGCGCAGCGACGTGTGTGCCCGCTCGCGCCAGTCGCCGAAAGTCATGGCAGCACGCCGACGGCGTAGTGCAGCTGGTGGGCGGCGGCGTCGTGTTCGAGTCGGAGTGCGAGGCCCAGCCGCTCATCGGCGGCGAGGGTGTCGTGGTGATCGGCCAGCGCGGCGACGAGGCCGGTCAACGATTGACGCAGCCGTGGCTCGTCGTGAGCCGGCGGGCGGGCGTCCACGACGATGCCGCTGTCGGGGTAGAGGCGGGTGCGGATGTCAAGCAGCTCGAGGCCAAAGCGGTCCCATGCGGGGTCTGCCTCAGCGAGGGCGGCCCACGCCATGATGGTCAGGTACAGGGCTGCGTCGGGTGCCGCGTCGTCGGCGCGGGTGGCGAGCAGCGCGGTCACGGCCTCGGCAGCGGGGATGAAGTCCATGCGCGAAGAATCGGTTCCCCGCGCTGGCTGTGTCCATGACATGGCTGGTCTCCTGTGGATAACTCGGTGCCTGATCGGATGTTCTGTGGATAACAGGGTCAGAGGTTGGCGGGTGGGTTGCTCCACCAGTTCCACCAGCCCGCGGGCGCGGGGACCACGATGGCGATCGTGGGCATGTCGTGGCGAGCGGGCAGGTCGCCGGTTTCCGGTGCGCAGAGCCGGAACGGGCCGTCGTCGCCGCAGAGAATGGGCAGGAGGTAGTAGAGGCGGGGCAGCCAGTCGAGCATGCCCGTAACCTGGGTGGCGGCGTGTTCCCAGCCGTACCAGAGTGCGGTGAGGATGGTGACCGCCTCGTCGTGGCGCCACCATTGTTCGCACCAGCGCCAGCGGCCGTTCGCACCGAGTTCGCCTGCGGCGCGGGGGAACGTGGGCAGCAGGTAGTCGCGGACCCACTCCTCGACCGTGGCGAACTGCGGGTCGCTGCCGGCTGCGGTGGGTTGCTCACCGCCGGCGGTGGTCAGGGTGGCGACGGTCGCGGTGAGCGCCTCCACCTTGGCGGCCAGGTCCTTCACGGTTGCGGTGGTCATCGCGTTCGTCCCGTCTGCCGGGTCGGCAGGATGTGGGCGGGTTGTTTGCCGGCGACGACTGCGGGGACCGCGCCGACGCGGGTCAGGGGTGGGAACGTTTGAGCCATGCGTCGTCGCTGCGCGGCGCCGGCCCTGTCGTGCTCGGCCGCCCGGTCGGCGACCGCGCCGGTGACCAGTCCGGCGGTGTGTTCGTTGACCGGGGGTGCCGGCTGGTCGGGGGTGCCGGTGGCAATGGTGGCGGCGCGGTGTTCGGCGCTGGCGTGGCCGGCCAGGTCGTCGGCCGCCGCGTGATCGCGGTACGCGGCGCGTTGGGCAATCGCTTCCAGCTCGTCCGCCACCACCGGCGGGAGGGTCCCGTGGGCGCGGGCCTGCCGGGTGTACTCGATCAAAAGGCCTTCAGC
>JAEZGP010000334.1 GCA_023437285.1 Actinomycetes bacterium
GACCCCTCCTGCGCCATGACGCGCGGCGAGAACCCGCCACACGTGGGACCCCGCACGCTGGTCACCGTCTTCGATACGCCCGTCGCGACGTACCTGCAGCATTTCGCTCGCGATGTCGGGTTCCGCACCGTCCTGCTCGACCCCGACTCCGATCGCCTGTCCTGGGCCGAGTGGCGCTACGCCGACCACGTCACCACCCTGCCAAGCGAGGACTTCGTCGACCGCACCACCGACGTGGTCATGACCGACCACGAGCGGCCCGAACTCGGCAAGGTCCTGGAACAGACGCTGCGCCTGCCGGCCCGCTGGATCGGCGTCATCGGCAGCCCCCGCCACCCGCCGGCCTACGTCGCCGAGCTGCGCCAGATGGGCGTGCCGGACGGGGTGATCGCCCGCATCCACCGGCCCGCCGGGCTGAACATCGGCTCCGCGTCGCCGCCGGAGGTCGCGGTCGCGGTCCTGGCCGGCCTCATCGCCGACCGCAACCGCCGCCCGGGCGGCTTCCTGTTCTGAGGTTGGCACCCGTTCAGCGGCTGACCGCCCGGCCGGGTGGTAGTACTTCGAGGGCCGGGATCGCCTGGCCACACACGTGATGGGCGTCAGGCGAACAGTTCGTCAGCCTTGGTGACCGTGGCGGCTCGGCGAATCCACACGTCGAGTTGGTCAATATCGGCGCAGTCGGCGATGCGCTCGCGCGCTTCCTCGGAGATATCGATCCCACGAGCTTCCAGAACCGCCAACACAGCCCGCGCCTCGCCCCTTGCCTCGCCCTGGGCGAAGTAGCGGCGGGCGAAGTCGCTCTGGTATCGGTGGGGCGTTGTTGTCATGAGGACCTCCAGGTGGGCGCGGGCCGCCTTCGGCAGGGCCGCGAGCACGACATCAGCATACAGTTCGGCGTGTTCTTGATCGAAAATGTCGAGACCGGCGAGGAACGCCTCCAGCACCGGCGCCCGGTGGCGCTTTGTTCTCGCGTGCGCCAGCGCCGACAGGATCGTCAGCTCAGGGTTTCTTCGCGCCGTCACGCTGTCGGTCACCACCGGCACGGCGTCCGGACCGAGCACGAGCGCGGTCAGGGAAAGGCCAGGTTCACTGACAACAATCGGTTCGGCGCATTGGCGCGCGATCGAAGCGCCCGGGCAGACAATGAGAAGTTGGACCGGGCAACCAAGGCGGGAGTGAAGGTTCGCGACGTAGGCCGGCCAACTGCGACGCTTCTTCTCGATGGGTCCGAGCTGCACCTCAACGATCACGGCGTGCACAGGCTCGCCCTGGGACAGAAAAGTGATCACTGCGTCAGCGCGATACTCGGTCGACATGACGGCTGAGAGGTCGGACGAGGACGCCAGCGCCTGATCGAAGGTGGGCACCGATACGCCGAACGGGCCGGTGAGCACTTCGGCGGCCAGTGCTGGTCGCTCGCGGAACATCTCGACGAGGGTTTCGTGGAGCGTGGAGGGCATGGCGTCGACGTTAGGGACGCGCGGCGTTGTTGGGAGGGGCCAGCGGCACATCATCACTATCGATATCGCGCTTGTGCACTTTAGAGGGACAAATCCATGAAGCCCGCAACGGTTCGAGGTAATCCTACGGCCGGGGTCGTGTTATGAAATCCGCCATAGTGGGTGAGCGCGCGCGTCTGGAGCCGATCCGGTCCCGGCTTTTGATCGCGTCCGGCGCGGTTGCGTTCGCTGCTCTGGTGGGCCTGCAGGTCTGGCTGCCGGGCGGTGACGACTGGCGGCCACTGTGGCGCTTTGGGACTACGCCAGTGTCGTACATCGCCATGGTAATCGTCATTGCGCGCTTCGTCCGCCGGCCCGGGCAGCCACCACTCGTGGTCACCCGCGACGGTGTCGCCGTCCGTCACCGGCTATACCCGGCCGCCCTGTTCGTCGCTGCCCTCCTCGCGTGCCTACCGTTTGCGGGTCCGGTCGTGGACGCGTGGCGGGACGCCGTGACGCCGTCGGATCACATAAGCGCCGTTGCGTATACCGCCGTCGCCAGTGCCTGGGTCGGCTTCCTCATCCTGCTCATTCCGTCGGTGTGGCAGGGGTACCCCGTCGAACTGACACCGGCCGGCGTCCATACCCGCGCGCTGTTTCACCGGCGGCTGATCCCCTGGCAGGCGCTGAGCCAAGGCGGACCGCCCCGCCCGCCCTGGAACGGCACCGCGGTCATGCTGGTCGTCACTGAGCCGGACCTGGTCATACAGCGCGGACGCGACATGTGGTTCGGCACCCGCGACCGGCCCGTCCTGCCCGTCGACGCGCAGACCCGGGTCGTCGCCGACGCCGTGCGCTGGTATGCCGAGCATCCCGAGAGTCGACCGGCGATCGGCACCGAGGAGGAGTTCGACCGACTGCGCGCCGCGATCGCGGACGGCGCAACCACCGAGCCAGCTCCGTTGCTGCCCCCGGTGCCGCCGGCCGCCATGCCGCCGCACCTACGGCATCCACGGCTCGCCAAGGTGCTGGTCCACCTGACCTATGTGGTGGCCACGCTCGTCGCTATGGTGACTCTCATCCTGATCTTTGCGCAGCAAGATCAGCTGCGCGCGGCGGAACAAGCGAGTGCCGCGGATCTCGGCATGCCCGTTGACGGAACCGTTGATTTCTCCACGGGCACCGTGGGCTTCGTGCAGGGCTGGGCGACCGGGCTGCTCGTCAGCTCCATCCTCGTGGGCGTACTCGCGAGCCTGCTCCTGCGGGCCGTCCGCCGGGGGTCGTCGGATGCGCGGATCGGCCTCGGCTTCGTGCTCGGCGCGACCGTGGTGGTCACCTCTGTCCCTGCTTATGGCTGAGCACCAGCCTGCTGGGAGAGCCGGCTGCGGGCCTCCTGCTCAACGCGTGGAACGAGGCGGCCGGCCTGCTCAGTCTCCTCACAGGTGTCCTCGCCGCCGCGTCCCTCGTCACGGTGCTGACCACCGACCGGCGGCCATGACGCCGTGACGGGAAGTCGGACCCGATGGGAAGCCCTTTCCACCACGGTGAAGTGTGTGTATGGGTACCGTACGCATATGCCTCTCAAGCGCACGACGGTGTACGTGGACAGCGAAGACCTCGCCTTGATCAAGGCCGCAGCTGCCCGACGTGGCATTCCTGAGGCGGAGATTATCCGGGAGGGCGTGCACCTCGCGACGATGACGAGTCGCGAGTGGACAGAGCCCTTCTTCGATGAGCCGCTGGACCTCGGTGGTCCGGTGACGGCCGAAGACGTCACGTCGGTGACAAAGGAAGCGGCGGCCCGGCGATCTCGCCGACGGGCCGCGTGAACAGTAGTCGCTGACAGCTCGGGTCTGATCGCGGCGTTCAACAAAGCGCGCCCGGAACATGTGGCGGCGGCGTACGCCCAATGGTCAGCGCGGCGGGAAGT
>JAEZGP010000401.1 GCA_023437285.1 Actinomycetes bacterium
GGGCAGGCGGCGGCACGCGCGGCTGGACACGCGGCAGCAGCGCGGGAGCGGGCGGGCGGGGTCAGGCGTCCACGGGGACCGGGGTGGCGATCAGGACCTCGCCCGTGGCGGTGACGCGGGTGGCGTAGGAACGCAGCGGTGGTTGGCCGGTGCGGGAACAGCCCGTGGCGAGTTCGAACACGTGCTGGTGCAGCGGGCAGATGACGACCTCGTTGTCGGCCAGGCCGTCGGCGATCGGGCCGCCCGCGTGCGGGCACACGGCGGAGACCGCGTACACCCCACCCGCGCGGGTACGGAACACGGCCACCATGTCGCCGTCGACGGTGAACGTACGGCCCTCGCCGATGGGCAGGGAGTCGAGGGGACCGACGGAGATCTCCATTAGGCGTGCACCTCCCGGACGGGCACCATGGGCAGGGGAAGTAGCGGCAGGGACGGCTTGAACTGCGTCGCGGTCCGTGGCTGCTGGCCCTCCTGCCACGGGTCGCGGTAGGCGTCGATGGCCTGCTGCATGCGCTCTTCGAGGCCCGCGCAGATGTCCTCGCTGTCCTCGACGAGCAGGTCGCGCAGCTTGTCGATGCCGATGCGGGGCACGAAGGAGTACGTGCGCTCCAGCCAGTTCGCGTTCTCCCGGTAGTACTGCAGGAAACGGGCGGTGAGCTGCATGACCAGGTCGGCCGAGTCGACGGTGGCGAGCAGGTCGCCCTTGCGGATGTGGGCGCCGGCCGCGCCGCCGACGTAGATCTCCCACTTGCCGCCGTCGATCGCGACGACGCCGAGGTCCTTCACGTACGCCTCGGCGCAGTTGCGGGGGCAGCCGGTGACGGCGAGCTTGAGCTTGCCGGGCGCCTCGAGCCCCTGGAAGCGCGACTCGATGGCGATGCCCAACGCCGTGGAGTCGCCGACGCCGAACCGGCAGAAGTCGCTGCCCACACAGGTTTTCACGGTGCGGAAGCTCTTGCCGTACGCGTACCCGGACGGCATACCGAGGTCGGCCCACACCTTGGGCAGGTCCTCCTTGCGGATGCCGAGCAGGTCGATGCGCTGCCCGCCGGTGAGCTTCACCATGGGCACGTCGTACTTCTCGGCGACGTCGGCGATCTTGCGTAGCTGCTCGGGGGAGGTGACGCCGCCCTTCATCTGCGGTACGACCGAGAACGTGCCGTCGCGCTGGATGTTGGCGTGTACCCGGTCGTTGATGAACCGGGCGTCGTTCTCGTCCTCGTACTCGTCGCCCCACATCATGCGCAGCAGCGACACCAGGCCCATCTTCGACTTGGCGTCCTCCTTGCCGCCCGGCGCGAGCGCCGCGAACACCGACGACACGCTGCGCAGGCCCTGCTCGCGGATCGCGGCCATCAGTTCGGCCTTGGCGTACGGCACGCCGGGGACGTACCAGTTGGCCGACGGGTCCTCCTCGACCTCGCCGCCGGCAGCCCACTCGACGATCTGCGCGACGAGCGACTTACAGGAGCCGCAGCCCTTGCCGGCCCGGGTCTTGTCCATCACGCCGGTGACCGTCTTCGTCCCGGCGCTGACGCACGCCACGAGCTGGCCCTTGCTGACGCCGTTGCAGTTGCAGACCTGGTTGTCGTCGGGCATCTCGGCGGCCGACACCTCGGCGGGCGGGCCGCCCAGGTCGAACAGCAGCCGTACCCGCTCCTCGGGCAGCGGCAGGCCCTTGTCGAACGCCTGGGTCAGGAACCCCACTTTGGACACGTCGCCGAGCAGCGTCGCGCCGATGATCCGGTCGTCGCGGATGATGACGCTCTTGTAGACGCCGCGCCTGGGCTCGGCGAACACCACGAACTCGTCGTCGTCGCGCTCCGGCGACGTGATGCCCATGGCGGCCAGGTCGACGCCGGCGACCTTGAGTTTCGTGGCGGTCCGCGAGCCGTGGTACGCCGCGCGCGGGTTGGTGCCGGTGACGTGGTCGGCGAGCACCTTCGCCTGCTCCCACAGCGGGGCCACCAGGCCGTACGTCTGGCCGCGGTGCTGGACGCACTCGCCGACGGCGTAGATGTCGGGCTCGTCCTGCACGCGCATCTGGTCGTCGACCAGGATGGCCCGCTCGACCGGGAGCCCGGAAGCCGCCGCGACCTCGGTGTTGGGCCGGATGCCGGCCGCGATCACCACCATGTCGCAGGGGACCGTCCGGCCGTCCTTGAACTTCACGCCGGTGACCGCGTCCTTGCCCAGCACGTGGGTGGTCATGGCCCTCAGCTCGACCGTGATGCCGAGCTTCTCGACGCTCGCCTTGAGGATGGCGCCGCCCTGCTCGTCGAGCTGCGTGTTCATCAGGTGCCCCGCCACGTGCACGAGGGTCACCTTCAGGCCGTGGTTCAGCAGGCCGCGGGCCGCCTCCAGGCCCAGCAGGCCGCCGCCGATCACCACGGCGGTCTCGTGGTCGCGGGCGTACCGGATCATCGCGCGCGTGTCGTCGAGCGTACGGAAGGCAAATACGCCCTGGTGGAAGCCGCGTTTCGGGTTGTACGTGCCCTCCATGGGCGGGATGAACGGCGTACTGCCGGTGGCGATGATGAGCTTGTCGTACGGGGTGACCGACCCGTCGTCACCGTAGACGACCTTGGCGAAGCGGTCGATGCGCGTGATCCGCACCCCGGCGCGCAGCTTGATGCCGTTCTCCTCGTACCAGCCGAGACTGTTGAGGAAGATGCCGGCCTCCTCCTCGGCGCCGGCGAGGACGTTGGACAGCAGGATGCGGTTGTAGTTGCCGTACGGCTCGTCACCGAACATCGTGATGTCGAAGTGGCCGCCCCGTTCGAGGATCTCCTCGACCGTACGGGCGCCGGCCATGCCGTTGCCGATCACTACCAGACGTTTGGCCATCAGATTTCCACCAACCCTAGGTCGATGACGACGCTGCCGGTCACGCCCTCGGGAGCGGCAAGGAACAGCTCGATCACCGTGCCGCCGTCGAGATCCTCGACGACCCGCAACGGCACGTGGGTGTCGCCGCGCGCGCCGATCGGGAAGTACCGCATCGGCTTGCCGTCGCGCACGAGGACGACGCAGACCAGCTCGTGGCTGGTGTTGCCGCCCCGGAAGTACACCGGCTGCGTGACGACGCCGAGTGGCACGGTGTAGGACAGCGCGGCGTCGAGCGGGAACGGCGCGTCGATGCCCTTTCCCTCGAACGGGAAGATTCCCTGCAGGAAACGCGGGGTCGAGGTCACGTTATCCGTCCTTTCTGGACTGAGACGACAGCGGCGGCGGGGAAGCGGCCGCCGGATCGGACGGGCCGCCCACGCGGGCGACGGCGACCGCGCAGACCTTGAAGGAGGGCATCCGGGAATACCGGTCCAGCGTCGGATCGGTCAGCGCGTTGGCGCTGGCCGCGCCACCCCAGTGGAACGGCGCGAAGACGGTGTCGGGGCGGATCGTGTCCGTGACCAGCGCGCGGAACACCGCCCGCCCGCGCCGCGAGCGCAGCTCCACCAGGTCGTTGGCGGCGACGCCCAACTGGCGGGCCAGGTCCGGGTGCAGCTCCACGCGCGGGTCGTGGGCGGTCATCTGCAGCGACCTGGACCGGCGCGTCTGGTTGCCGCTCTGGTAGTGCTGCATGATCCGGCCCGTGGTGAGCACGTACGGGTACTCGCGGTCGGTGGGCTCGGCGACGTCGCGGTAGTCGACCCGCAGGAACCGGGCCCGGCCGTCCGGCGTGGGGAACCGCTGCGTGAACAGGCGCGGCGTGCCGGGGTGAGCCTCGGTCGGGCACGGCCAGAAGACGCCGTCCTCTTTTTCAATGCGCTCGTACGTGATGCCCGCGTAGTCGGCGATGCCGCCCGCGCTGGCCCGGCGCAGCTCGTCGAAGACGGTGCGCGGGTCGGCGGAGAAGTGCTCGCCCCGGCCGAGCCGGGCGGCCAGCATCGCCATGACCGTGAGGTCGTCGAGCACCCCCTCGGGCGGCGGCAGCACCAGCTTGCGGCGGATGACCCGACCCTCAAGGTTGGTCATCGTGCCCTCTTCCTCGGCCCACTGCGCGGTCGGCAGCACCACGTCGGCCTGCGCCGCCGTCTCGGACAGGAAGATGTCCGAGACGACCAGGAAGTCCAGGGCCCGCAGGTTCTCCCGGACCCGGTTGCGGTCGGGGGCGGAGACCACGATGTTCGAGGCGAAAACCAGGAGCGTACGCACGCCGCCGGGCGTACCGATGTCATTGAGCATCTCGACGGCGGACTTGCCGGGGCCCGGCAGGTCATCGGGGTCGACGCCCCACACCCCGGCCACGTGTGCGCGGGCGGCCGGGTCGTCGATGCGCCGGTAGCCGGGCAGCTGGTCGGCCTTCTGCCCGTGCTCGCGGCCGCCCTGCCCGTTGCCCTGACCGGTGATGGTCCCGTAGCCGGAGCCCGACCGACCGGGCAGCCCGAGGGCCAGCGCCAGGTTGATGAACGCCTGCGCGGTGTCCGTACCCGTACTGTGTTGTTCCGCGCCGCGGGCGGTGAGGATCATCGCGGACCCGGCGGTGGCGAGGGCCCGCACCGCGGCCCGCAGCTGCGTCTCGTCGACCCCCGTGATCCGCTCGACCCGGTCGGGCCAATAGGCGCTGGCGGCCTGCCGGACGGTCTCGAACCCGGTGGTCCGGGTGCGGATGTACTGCTCGTCGACGTAGCCCTCGCGCAGCGCGATGTGCAGCAGGCCGTTGGCCAGCGCCAGGTCCGTGCCGGGGGTGGGCTGCAGGTGCAGGGTGGCGCCGCGGGCGGTGGCCGTGCGGCGCGGGTCGACCACGATGTGCGTGGCCCCCGCGGCGCGGCCGGCGTCGAAGTACTGCATCGCGGGCGGCATCGTCTCGGCCGGGTTCGCCCCGACGAGCAGGATCGCCTGCGCGTCGGCCAGGTCGGACAGCGGGAACGGCAGCCCCCGGTCGACGCCGAACGCGCGGTTGCCGGCGGTCGCGGCCGACGACATGCAGAACCGGCCGTTGTAGTCGATGTGCGGGGTACGCAGGGCGACGCGGGCGAACTTGCCCAGCTGGTACGCCTTCTCGTTGGTGAGGCCGCCGCCGCCGAAGATGCCGACGCTGGGCAGCCCGTAACGCTGCTGGCTGGCCCGGATCGCGTCGACGATCGCGGTGAGGGCCTCGTCCCAGCTCGCCGGCCGCAACGGGCTGCGCCGGTCGCCCGGGTCGGTGCGCACGAGCGGGGTGAGCAGCCGATCGGGGTGATCCAGCAGCTCAGCGGCGCTCCACCCCTTGGCGCACAGGCCGCCCCGGTTGGTGGGGAACTCGGTCGGTTCGATCACCGGTGGGCGCGGCGCCGCCGCCCGCATCGTCACCCCACACTGCAACGAGCAGTACGGACAATGCGTGGCGGTATCGACGCTCGTCCCCATGCGTCCGATGGTGGTCGCGGCCGGTTACCGGTCGATACCACCCTTGTTACGCGGACTTAGCCATGCCCTCTTCTCGATCTATGGGCGTAGTGAGAACTCGGCCCTCAGCGGTGCACGAACTCAGCGGTGCACGAACGAGGACAGGCCGGCGAGGCTCTCGTCGGCGATGAAGACGGCCGGCACGTCCATGAGGACCTGCTCGACGTGACGGGTGCAGCCCCACGCCGAATCGCCCCACGAGTCGGCCACCTTGATGGCGGCCGGCTTGGCGCAGCCGGCCCGGCCGCCGAGTTCGCAGGTGTCCGGGCGGGGCCGGGACCGCTGGGCCTCGGCGGCGCGACGCAGACTTTCGGCGATCTCCGCGACGCGACGCTCGGCCGTGTCTCGCTCCACGCGTACGGTCTGCAGCGCGGCGAGGTGCAGCTCCAGTTGGTCGGCGACGATCGCCGCGAGCAGCGTCAGCGACGCCAACTGGTCCTCGGTGATCTCGCGCGGCTCGCGGTCGATGACGTTGACCGTGCCGAGCCGCGCGCCGGCGGACGTGACGATCGGGGCGGCGGCGAAGAAGCGCAGGCCCAACTCGCCGCGTACCAGCGGGTGGTGCAGGGTGCGCGGGTCGACGGCGGCGTCGTTGACGACGTACGGCCCGTCGCGCAGCACCGCCGACGCGCACAGTCCGGGCTCGTCGCCGATCTGGCGTACGCCGGCCAGCCCTTCGGTCGCGAGCAGCCAGATCTTGTCCTCGTCAACGATGGACACCGTGGCGATCGGCGTGCCCACGACGGCGGCCGCAAGCCGGGCGACGTTGTCGAACGCCCCGTCGGGTGGTGCCTCCAGGACCCGCAGCCGGTCGATCTCCGCCAAGCGCTGAACCGTGTCGTTGCCGGAGTCTGCCGACACCGCCACCTCCGCGTCGTTGGGTGCACCAGCCTGCCGGAGCCTACCCGGCAAATGCTGGAATCAACCATGACGCGAGGTCATCCGGTCGGCGGGTTCCGGTAGTCGGGACGCCTGGTTAAGCCACCTGACGCCGAGCGTCCCTGGCCTGCTGAACCATCTGATCGACGCGGGCCGGTGACACGGCGAGGAGTGCGGCAGCTTCGCGCACGGAGAAGCCGGCGACGGTGACCAGGCGCCGCGCGAGGTCGTGCGTCTCCTCGGCGAGTTCGCGGTTGGCTGCCTCCAACTCTGCCCGCCGACGCCGCAGGCGTTCGGTCGCCTGATCCAGCTCGGGGTCGCCAGTCGTGTAGTGCCAGTCCAACTCCAGTCGTTCATCGGCGTCGTCGTCGAGGTCGGCGGCTAGGACGATGACGTCTCGGACGTACCTGTCGAGCGTCGCCAGGCTCCGCGATGAGGTGTGTGCCCCATGGAGCCCGTCGACGTCGGCCAGCCAGAACCGTCCGTCATGCGGGTCGCGGCGCACGTCGACCCGGAACCGCCGTTGCCTGTCCTCTGTCACGTGGTGAGCCACCTTTCCCCGAAAACCGGCTGGAGCTGGCGCTGTATCGACGCCACCGGGCCCGGTGCGGTGCACCGTAGCCCCATTGTAGACAAGCGTCTAGTGATTAGACAGTTGTGTCGCTGACGATGAGGTGTGGCGGAGTCGTAGCGTGTTCGAAGGCGCCGGATTTCCGCTGGCCCATGGAGCAGGGACTGGACCACCGCTGATGCAGATCGAACCCGCTGACCTCGACCGGGCGGAGCTCGCCGATGTTGTCCGCGCCGGCTGGGGCCTGGCCGTGGCAGACCTGACGTATGTGCCGGCGGGCTTCGGGACGCACCACTACCGGGCCGGCGACCTGTTCATCAACGTCGACGATGCCGAGGACTGGGTCGCCCGGGGCCGCTCGCTCGGCGTCGCGGTGTTCCTCGCGGAACACGACCTGGAGTATGTGCACGCGCCGCGCCGCCGGTCCGATGGCGGCTGGCTGGCCGGCTTCGGCGAGGGCCGCTACGCGGCTGCCGTGTACGACCTGATCGACGGCAGGTCGGGTCACTTCGGCGACACGCTCGCCGCCGCCGACCGCGCCGCCGTCCTGGCCGCGCTCCGCCGACTGCACGACGCCACGGCCGACCTGCCCGCACACCTGCCGGCCCGCGACGACTTTGCCATCGCGTACCGCGCCACGTTGTTCTACGACTCCTGGGCCGGCGGCCCCTACGCGCTGCCCGCCCGTGACCTGGTCACTAGCAATCGAACCGCGCTGGCGGACAAGCTCGCCGCGTACGACGCGCTGGTCCGGGACACGGCACCTGACGACTGGGTGATCACCCACGGCGAGCCGCACGCCGGCAATATCATGTGGACCCGGGACGGCGACCTGCGCCTCATCGACTGGGACACCGTACGGCTCGCCCCGCCCGAGCGGGACCTGTGGCTGCTCCCGGGCGACGACTGGACCGCCTACGGCCGTACGCCCGACGACAACGCGCTGGAGCTCTACCGCCTGCGCTGGGAACTCAACGACATCTGCGACTTCGTGGAGACGCTCCGGCGCCCGCACGCCGACGACGAGGACACCCGGACAGCGTGGCACTCTCTCGCCGGCCACCTGAGCAAGAGCTGAATGATCGTCCTCAGTGGATTTGTGGGGAGATGTGGTTGCCCTGGTGACACAAAGCCCGCACGAATCCATAGTGGAGTGAGATGGAGGGGTTGCAGTGGAGTTTGAGCGGCAGGTGGACAACCTGGTGCGGCTGGGGTATCCCGCGCTGGCCCAGATCGGCGAGCACGCGTTCCGCGAGACGCTCGCCCCGCTGGCAACCGTCGCCGAGAAGATCACCACGAAACCACGCGCGGATGGCGCGTACCACGTGCCTTTTGTTCTGGTTGTGACGCGGGGACTTGTCGCCACCGAGGAGACCGTGCCGCTGCTGACGTTGCCCGGCAAGAAGAAAGGCGGCGTGGTCGACAAGAACT
>JAEZGP010000432.1 GCA_023437285.1 Actinomycetes bacterium
GGGCGAGGTGGGAGAGCTCGGCGTCCGCCGTTTGTGCGCATAGGGCGAGGTGGGAGAGCTGGGCGTCCGCCGTCTGTGCGCATAGGGCGAGGTGGGAGAGCTCGGCGTCCGCCGTCTGTGCGCATAGGGCGAGGTGGGAGAGCAGGGCGCTCGCCGTTTGCGCGCATAAGGCGAGGTGGCGGACGAGCGCGGGGTGAGCGCGGGGGGTGGCGGTTGCCGTGGTGGGCGGGAGGGGTGTCACGGGCGGCCCGTTTCGATGATCACGTTTGTCGACTTGACCACGCCGATGGCCAGGTCGCCGACCTTGAGGTCGAGGTCGTCGACCGCCTCGCGGCTCATCAGGGACACGATCCGGAACGGGCCCGCCTGGATCTCCACCTGCGCCATGACCCCGTCCCGGGCGACGGCGGTGACGATGCCGGGCATCCGGTTGCGGGCCGACGACCAGCCCGACTCGGCCGCCTCGGAGGCCGACAGTGACCGGGCGAACGCCGCGAGGTCGGCGCCGTCGATCGAGCGGTGGCCGTGGGCGTCGCGACCGGCGGTGAGGCGTCCGGCGTCGACCCAGCGCCGGATGGTGTCCGGGCTGACGCGCAGCAGTTCGGCCGCCTCGCCGATCCGGTAAGTGGGCATGGCGCACTCTACCTCGGCTAATACGAGCCGAACACCGCCCCGAGCATGGCAGATGCGGTTCATATGATCGGCCGCTCGCAGACGGGCCCGCGATCCGACAGGATAGGGACATGGGAACGCCGGGCGATATTACCGATCTTGCCCGGCCGCAGCCGCGCTCGCACCTGCTCGATGCCGCCATGCGGCTCATCACCCCGCTTCTCGACGCCGAACCCGACAAACGGGTCATCGTGGGCATCACCGGGCCGCCGGCCGCCGGCAAGTCGACGCTGTCGGTCGCCCTGGCCGCGACGTACGAACGGGTTCTGGGCGAGCGCCGCGCGGTGGCCGTACCGATGGATGGTTTTCATCTGTCCAATCTGGAGCTTCACCGGCTCGGGTTGGCCGACCGCAAGGGTGCGCCGGAGACGTTCGACGCGGCCGGGTTCGTGAACCTGCTGCGCAGGCTGCGCGAGGATCGGGACGCCGTCGTGTACGCCCCCAGCTTCAACCGGACGATCAACGAGTCCATCGGCAGCGACATCCCGGTGCTGCCGAAGGCGCGGCTGATCGTGGTCGAGGGCAACTACCTGCTGCTGACCGACGGGGCGTGGGCTGGCGTGCGGCCGCTGCTCGATTACGTGGTCTACATCGACGCGCCTCAGCCGTCGCGGATCGGCTCGCTGCTGCGCCGGCAGCGGGCACGCGGCCTGGCGGAGGTCGACGCGCGCGACTGGGTGTTCCGCAGCGACGAGGCCAACGCGCGGCTCATCGCCGCCACGAAACCCCTGGCCGACGCGGTGCTCACGCGCCCCGGCTAACACGGCGCTGGCCGGCCGACGGACGACCTGGCGCGGCGCGACGAGCCGGTAGCAGGGTCGTGCGTCGTGTCCGGCTCGGCGACGAGCAGGGCGAAGGTACACGCCGGCCTAGCCGAACCGGCCCGTGATGTAGTCCTCGGTGCGCTTTTCCGTGGGGTTGGTGAAGATTTTCGAGGTCACGTCGTACTCGATGAGGCGGCCGGGGTCGCCCGTCCTCTCGATCGAGAAGAACGCGGTCCGGTCGGAGACGCGGGCGGCCTGCTGCATGTTGTGCGTCACGATGATGATCGTGTAGTCGTTCTTGAGCTCCATGATCAGGTCCTCGATGGCGAGGGTCGAGATCGGGTCGAGCGCGGAGCACGGCTCGTCCATGAGGACCACCTGCGGCTCGACCGCGATCGTACGGGCGATGCAGAGCCGCTGCTGCTGGCCGCCGGACAGGCTGGCGCCGGGGCGGCCCAGCCGGTTGCGCACCTCCTCCCACAGGTTGGCGCGCCGCAGGGCCTTCTCGCACGCGTCGTCCAGAGTGGACTTCTTTCGTACGCCGTTGAGCCGCAGCCCCGCGACCACGTTGTCGTAGATGCTCATCGTGGGGAACGGGTTGGGGCGCTGGAACACCATGCCGATCGTGCGGCGCACCGCGGTGACGTCGACGTCGCGCTGGTAGATGTCCTGGTCGTCGATGGTCAACCGACCCTCGACCCGGGCACCGGGGATCACCTCGTGCATCCGGTTCACCGAGCGCAGGAACGTCGACTTGCCGCAGCCGGACGGGCCGATGAGGGCGACGACGGAGCGCGGCTGCACGGTCAGCGACACGTCCTCGATCGCCTTGAACCCGCCGTAGTACGCGGTCACCTTGTGGGCTTCGATTCGCTTGGCCATGACTGTCTCTCTATCGGGCGAACGTGTTGCGGCGGGCGAGCAGCTTCGCCGCGATAGTCAGGGTGAGCACGAGACCGACCAGGGTCAGGGCCGCCGCCCACGCGCGCTGCGGGCCGTACTGGGAGGCGAGACCCGCCTGCTCGTAGATGTAGATCGCGAGCGACGACTGGTTGCCCTCGAACGGGTTCATGTTGATCGACGCGCTGTTGCCGGCGACCAGCAGCACGGGCGCCGTCTCGCCGGCCGCGCGGGCGACGGCCAGCATGACGCCAGTGACGATGCCGGGCAGCGCGGTCGGCAGGACGATCCTCATGATGGTCTTCCACTTCGGTACGCCCAGGGCGTACGCGCCCTCGCGCAGCGCGGCGGGCACCAGCCGCAACATCTCCTCGCAGGAGCGGGTGACGGTGGGCAGCATGAGCACGCTCAGCGCCAGGGCCGCGGCCAGACCCGAATAGCCGGCCCGCCCGTCGTTGACCAGCGGCGTGACGATCAGGACCCAGAACGCCAGCATGAACAGGCCGGCGACGATCGACGGGATGCCCGTCATGACGTCGACGAAGAACCGGATCGCCGTGGCCAGCCTGCCCCGCCCGTACTCGACGATGTAGATCGCGCCGGCGATGCCGAGCGGCACCGTGATGACCGTGGCGATGCCGACCTGCTGGAGCGTCCCGATGATCGCGTGGTACGCCCCGCCGTGCGAGTCGAAGGCCGTGATGCCGTTCATCGAGTGGGTGAAGAAGTCGCCGTTGAGCCCGGCGACGCCCTTGCCGATGACCGTGCCGGCGACCGACACCAGCGGCAGCAGCGCCAGCGTCAGCGCCGCGTAGATCAGCGAGGTGGCGATGCGGTTGCGCGCCGCCCGCGACCCCTCGACGGCCGTGGCGACCGCGAAGAGCCCGAGCAGGAACAGCAGGACCGCGGCCACGCCCGTGAGCACCGGCCCGCCGCCGAACGCCTCCAGCGAGAACACCAGGACGTACGCCACGGCGGCGGCCGCCCCGGCGATGGCGACGGGCGTCCACGCGGGCAGGCGGCGCGCTTTCAAGTCCACGGCGACGGTCATGCGGCGCTCCCGAGGAACTCGCGGCGGCGGTACACGATGACCCGCGCCGTCATGTTGACCACCAGGGTGATGGCGAACAGGACCAGGCCGGAGGCGATGAGCGCACCCCGCCCGATGTCGTTGGCCTCACCGAACTGGTTGGCGATGTTGGCGGCGACCGAGTTGCCGCCCACCCCGATCAGGTCGAACGAGATGACGAACGTGGCGCCCAGCGTCATGGCCAGGGCGATCGTCTCGCCCAGTGCCCGGCCCAGGCCCAGGATGACGGCCGCGATGATGCCGGGCCGGCCGTAGGGGAGCACCGCCGTGCGGATGACCTCCCATTTCGTGGCGCCCAGGGCGTACGCGGCCTCTTCGTTCATCTGCGGCGTCTGCAGGAAGACCTCGCGGGACAGCGAGGTGATGATCGGCAGCACCATGATGGCGAGCACGAGCCCGCCGAGCAGGATCGACTTGCCGTACGGCCCGTCGCTGCCGAAGATCGGCAACCACCCGAAGTACGTGTGCAGCCAGGCGGACAGGCCCTTCACCGGCCCCGCCAGGTACTCCCGGCCCCAGAGGCCGAACACGATGCTCGGTACGGCGGCCAACAGGTCGATCATGAAGCCGAGCGCGGTGGCCAGCCGCCGGTGCGCGTAGTGCGACAGGCACAACGCGATCCCCAGCGCCACCGGCACCGCGAGGACGAGGGCCAGGCCGGAGCTGAGGACGGTGCCGACCGCGAGGGCGCCGATGCCGAACCTGGGCTCGGCGCCATTGGGCGACCAACCGGAGTACGTGAAGAAGTTCTCGGTGTTGGCGCGCAGCGCCGGGATCGCCTTGGCGATCAGGAAGACGGCGATCGCCACGATGATGATCAGCACCATCGTGCCGGCCGCGGTGCTCGCGCTGCGGAACACCGTCTCCGCGCCGAAGCGCCGCCGCGTGGGCAGTCGTTCGCCCGCGGGCGGGAGGACCCGGCTGCTCGGGCGGCGGGGCGGCATGGGGCCGTCTCCGTTGGGCTGGGGACCCGCCGGCGGCTGCGCCGAGGCCGCGGGTGCGGCCTCGGCG
>JAEZGP010000441.1 GCA_023437285.1 Actinomycetes bacterium
GGCAGGACGAGCACGAGCGCGATGGCCACGGACGCCGCGACCGTGGTGTGGCCGCTGGGCAGCGTGTTGCCGACCGCCTCCCGGGCCGGGTCGACGCCGAAGTCCGGCCGGTACAGGCCGTGCTTGAGCACCTGCGTTGTCACGTTCGCGCACGCGATGACGCCGCCGGCGACCAGGGCGAGCAGCACCCGGCCGCGGGCCAGGGCGATCAGCACGATGACGGCGGTGGCGACCGCGAGGGAGGCCACCGACATGGCGTCAAGGACCCGATCGACGATCGGCTCTACCGTGTCGCGGCCGATCGAGTTGCCCGCGAGGGCGGCGGTGTCGATGAGCTGCCCGTGTTCGGTGCGTACGAAGAACCGCCACACGGCGACCACGGCCGCAGCCTGGAGGAGTCCCACGATCGTCAGCCACATCGCGGTCGAGCCGAAGCCCCGGTTGCGCATACGCAAAGGTATCCGTACGAACGTGAACCACGCGTTAAGCGGCGGTGCCACGGCGTAGATTCCTCCCCATGGAAAGGCTTACCGACGAGGATGTCGTCCTGCTCAGCGAGCCGGTACTCGCACACCTCGCAGTGATAGATACCGATGGGGCGCCACACGTCACACCCGTGTGGGTGGACACGGATGGCGACCACATATTGATCAATACGGCCAAGGGTCGGGCGAAGTACGAGAACCTGCGGCGCGACCCGCGCGGCGCGGTCTCGGTCGTCGCCCGGGATGACGACTGGCGCACGCTGTGCGTCAAGGGCACCGCCGAGCTGGTCGAGGAGGGCGCGGACGCGCACATCGACAAGCTGGCCAAGAAGTACCTGGGCCAGGATCGGTACCCGTTCCGCCAGCCGGGCGAGGAGCGCGTCATCGTGCGCATCTCCCCGACCCGCAAGTTCGGCCAGGGCTAGGCCCTTACCGAACACGCCCTGGGCGGCGCGACCCGCCGCTAGGCCGTCGCGGTAGCCGCCGCCGTGGTCTCCGGCACCGCGGCGCGGCTGTCCGCGACCCGCCAACGCCGGTCGCCCCGCCGGATCGTCAGCCAGGTCAGCAGGCCGGCGGGCAGGATCAGCCAGCAGGAGAACAGCCGGTACCCGAGCACGGCGGCGGCCGCCGGCGCCTGCGCGGCCCCGGCCGACACCAGCGCGGCGAGCAGGCTGGCCTCGATCAGCCCGATGCCGCCCGGCGTCACGGGGAACTGCCGGATCAACTGGATCGCCAGGTACGGCGCCGCCAGGTCGAGCAGGCCCAACTGCAGGTGGAACGCCTGGGTGGCGGCCAGCAGGCAGGCGAGGTCCGCGACCCAGGACAGGACGGCGCACAGCAGCGCCAGGCGCCAGTGCCGCCACGGGACGGCGCCCGCGTCGCGCAGCGCCGACCGTACGGGCAGGAGCTTGGTGGCCAACCAGCCGGTGGGGGCGACGGCCCCACCGGCCCCGACCGGCGCGGACCTCGCGCGCGGCGCGCGGGTGAGCAGGCTGCCCACGGTGGCCACGCCGACGACGGCCGTCAGCGTGCCGAGCGCGCCGGCCATGTCCGGATGTTTGCGGGCCACCTCGGCGAGGTTGCCGATCAGGTGCGCGGCGGTGCCGGTGAGGTAGAGCATGGCGAGCCCGGCCAGCGAGATGAGCCCGGACAGGATCATCACGGTGGTGGCCGTCTGCCGGCTCGCGCCCCACGCGCGGAACTGCTTGTACGCGAAGCCGGAGGACACGGCCGAGCCGGCGGGCAGGCCGATGGCGATGGCCGAGCGGCTCACCGTGAGGGCCATGGCCCGGTGCATGGTGGTCTGTACGCCGAACGCCAGCAGCAGGCGCCGTTGCTGGCGGGCGAACGCGGCCAGCGACAGCGCCTCCGCCGCGGCCGCCACCAGCAGCCAGAACGGGTTGGCCGACCGCAGCGCGGCCATCAGCTCGCCCGGGTCGGGCAGTTTTCCGCGCAGCGTCAGCACCACCACGGCCACGGTGGCCACGGCGATGAGGAGGCGGAGCCACCGGGGGATGCGCTGCACGGAACGGAAACGTACCCCTCGATTGACCAGGCAACTATCGAGTTATGCCCGGAAGAGACCGGCGTCACGGGCACCGGCACCCGGCCGCATGGCGGACAATCAAGGGTCGCGTCCACCGCTGAGAAGGGTCTTTCGCCGTGCAGCCTCATGAGACGACCCCCGGTGGTGACGGCGAGTCGACCCGGCAGGCCGAGATCGCCCGTGAGCAGCGTCACGTCGACAAGGTGTACGCCCGCCTCGAAACGGTGCGCGCCGAGGCGGAGCGAGCCCGCAGGGAGGGGTACGCCCTGGCGCGTGCGCGTACCCCCGGATCTCTCGTGGAGCGCGACGCGATGGTCTACCACGCGGCGCAGCGGCTGCGGGCCCTCGACGCGGAGTACGAAGGGCTGGTCTTCGGACGGCTCGACCTCGTCGACGGCGAGGTGCGCCACGTGGGCCGCCTCGGGCTGCGCGACGAGGAGCACGAGCCGCTGGTCATCGACTGGCGGGCACCGGGGGCGGCGCCGTTCTACCAGGCCACGGCCGAGCAGCCGTTGGGCGTCGCGCGCCGCCGCGTGATCCGGTCCACCGGGCCGACCGTGCTGGACGTGGAGGACGACCTGCTCGACGTGGCCGGCGCCGAGGCGGCCGGCGTGTCGGTCACCGCGGTCGGCGACGGCGCGCTGATCGCGAGCCTGGCCCGGGCCAAGGGCACCCGGATGCGCGACATCGTGGCGACCATCCAGCGCGAGCAGGACGAGGCGATCCGGGCCCCGGCCGGCGGCGTCACGCTCATCGAGGGCGGCCCGGGTACGGGCAAGACGGCGGTGGCGCTGCACCGGGCCGCGCACCTGCTCTACCGCGACCGGCGCCGGTTCGAGGGCGGCGGGGTGCTGCTCGTCGGCCCGTCCCCGGTCTTCATGTCCTATGTGGAGCGGGTGTTGCCCTCGCTCGGCGAGGACACGGTCGAGCTGCGGGCCCTCGGCGCGGTCCTGGACGGCGTACGGTCGCAGCGGCTCGACCCGCCCGCGCTGGCCGCCATCAAGGGCGCGCTGCGCATGCGGGCGATCCTGCGCCGCGCGGTCCGCGAGGCCCCGGCCGATGCGCCGCGCGAGCTGCGGGTCGTCTTCGGCGGCCAGGTGCTGCGGGTACGCGAGCGGCAGTTGGCCGCCGCGCGCAAGCACCTCAACGGCCGGGTGCAGCGGGCCAACGCGGCCCGTCAGGAGGTGCGCCGGACCCTGCTCGACGCGCTGTGGGCGGCCCGCCCGGAGGACGTGACCTGGGATCGTGTGCGGTTCAACGAGGACGTCGCCGACTCCGACGCCTTCGCCGTGTTCGCCCGCCGCTGGTGGCCGGTGCGTACCCCGGTCGACGTGCTCGCCTCGCTGGCCGACCCCAAGCGGCTGGCCCGGGTCGGCGGCCGCGACCTGGCCGCCGATGAGGTCGCGCCGTTGGCCGCTTCGTGGGCCCAGGTGCGGGCGGACCCGTCCGTGGCCGACATCGCCCTGCTCGACGAGCTGCGCACGATGCTCGGCGAGCCACCCGCCCCGACCCGCAAGCGCGACCCGTACCTGCTCGTCGACGGCGTCCGCGAGCTGACCAGCGCGGCCGACCGGGAGTTCGCGCGACGCGAGCGCGCGGCCCGCCCGGACAACTACGACGGGTACGCCCATGTGCTGCTCGATGAGGCGCAGGACGTGTCCCCGATGCAGTGGCGCATGCTGGGCCGGCGCGGCCAGTACGCGAGCTGGACGATCGTGGGTGACGTCGCGCAGAGCGCCTGGCCGGATCTGAACGAGGCGCGGGTGGCCCGCGACGAGGCGTTGCGCGGCAAGCGGGTGCGCCGCTTCCACCTCGGCACCAACTACCGCAACCCGGCCGAAATATTCGAGTTCGCCGCCCCGGTGGTGCGCCGGGCGGTGCCGGACGCGGACCTGCCGGTGGCCGTCCGTCGCACGGGTGCCGTCCCGCAGTTGCGCGTCGTCACCGACCTGCCGACGGCGGCGCGCTCGGCCGTCGGCGAACTGCTCGACGCGGTCGACGGCACGGTCGGCGTGATCAGTACGGCGGCGCGGCGGCGCGAGGTTGAGGGCTGGTTGCCGTCCGCGCCGCGCCTCCAGGTCGTCGACGGCATGCAGGCCAAAGGCATGGAGTACGACGCGGTGCTCGTCGTCGCGCCGGAGGAGTTGGCGGCGGAATCGGCGGCCGGCGTACGGGTGCTGTACGTGGCACTGACCCGGGCCACCCACCGCCTCATCACGATCGGATCGGACGACTCCTGGCTCACCGGCTGAGGGCTTGGCTGCCGTGCGGGATCAGATGCGGTCGAGGGCGGCGCGCAGCGGGTCGAGGCCCAGGGCGCCGAGGTCCAGGGCCGCCCGGTGGAACGCCTTGAGGTCGAAGTCGGCGCCCTTGCGGGCCTCCGCGTCGGCGCGGGCCTGCATCCAGATGCGCTCGCCCACCTTGTAGGCGGGGGCCTGGCCCGGCCAGCCCAGGTAGCGGTTGAGCTCGAAGCGCAGCAGTTCGTCGTCGAGGCGGCAGTGCGCGCGCATGAACTCCCAGCCCAGCTCGGGGGTCCAGTGCTCGCCGGGGTGGAAGCCGAACGGGTTGTCGCGCGGGATCTCCAGCTCCAGGTGCATGCCGATGTCGACGATCACCCGGCCCGCCCGGAGCGCCTGTGCGTCCAGCATGCCGAGCTTGTCACCCGGGTCGGCCAGGTAGCCCAGCTCGTCCATCAGGCGCTCGGCGTACAGGGCCCAGCCCTCGCCGTGGCCGGAGCACCAGCACAGCAGCCGCTGCCAGCGGTTGAGCAGCTCCTTGCGGACGACCGTCTGCGCGACCTGCAGGTGATGGCCCGGCACGCCCTCGTGGTAGACCGTGGTGACCTCGCGCCAGGTGGAGAACTCCGTCGTGCCCTCCGGTACGGCCCACCACATCCGGCCCGGTCGGCTGAAGTCCTCGCTCGGGCCCGTGTAGTACACGCCGCCGTCGCTGGTCGGCGCGAGCATGCATTCGATGCGGCGTACCTGCTCCGGAATGTCGAAGTGCGTGCCGCCCAGGTCGGCGACCGCCCGGTCAGCCAGGTCCTGCATCCAGTCCCGGAACGCCTCCTTGGTGGGCAGGTTGCGCTTCGGGTCCGCGTCGAGGGCCGCGACCGCGTCATCGACCGTGCCGCCCGGCACGATCCGGTCGGCCGTGGCCCGCATCTCGGTCTCCAGGCGGGCCAGCTCCTCGAAACCCCAGGCGTACGTCTCGTCGAGGTCGATCCTGGCGCCCAGGAAGTACTGGGAGGCGAGCTGGTAGCGCTCACGGCCCACGGCCTGCTGCTCGCGGCCCAGCGGCGCCAGCTCCGTGCGCAGGAAGGTGGCGAACGCGGCCGTCGCCGCAGCGGCCGCGGC
>JAEZGP010000443.1 GCA_023437285.1 Actinomycetes bacterium
GGGAGCCCAGCACGCCTCCGCCGACGGCCGACACGTGCGGCAGGTAGACGGCCCACGACCGCGCCGGCGGCGAACATGTTTTCATCCGGCGATATCGATTCCTGACGAGCGTCCCGCAGGGATCCATTTTTCGAACTGAACACAGCGCGGGTTGCTCATCATCGGATCGCTCAGCGGCCGCGCCGGACGCCGACGCGGGAACCCGCCGAGAAGGCGGCCGCCCCCGTAAGCGGTGTCGTCGCCGTACGCGGTGTCGTCGCGGCGGGAGCGCTCTCAGCCCTCGGCGCCGCGCGTCCCGTCCGGGGCCTTCTCGGCCGGTGCGTCCGTGCGGGTACGGACAAATCCTGGGCCGGCAGCGGCGGTACCTGGTAGTTGCGCTCGCCTGGCGCGAGCGTGATGAGCATCGGGTCATCCGGACCCAGGCGGGTGATCGTCGGGACGATCCCCGCCTTGCGCGCCAGTTCCCGGACCTCGCCGAGCTGATCGGCCGTGGTGAGCGTGACGACCGTGCCGGTCGCCCCGGCACGGGCGGTACGGCCCGACCGATGCAGGTACGACTTGTGTTCCACCGGCGGGTCGGCGTGGATGACCAACTCGACGTCGTCCACGTGGATGCCACGGGCGGCGATGTCGGTGGCCACCAGCGTCCGGACCTGCCCGTCGGCGAAAGCGGAGAGGTTGCGGCCGCGGGCCCCCTGCGCCAGGTTCCCGTGCAGTTCCACCGCGGGTACGCCGGCCGCGATCAACTGCCGGGTGACCTGCTTGGCGCCCCGCTTGGTACGGGTGAACACGACGGTACGCCCCGGCGCGGAGGCGAGTCCGGCCAGGACGGCGATCCGCTCCTCACGGAGCACCTGGAGCACGTGGTGCGCCATGGTGGCAACCGGTGCCCGCTCCGCGCCGACGCTGTGCGTCACCGGATTGGTGAGGAAACGCTTGACCAGTACCTCGACGGCGCCATCGAGGGTCGCCGAGAACAGCAGCCGCTGGCCCGCCCTGGGGGTCAGGTCGAGCAGGCGGCGGACGACCGGCAGGAAGCCGAGGTCCGCCATGTGATCCGCCTCGTCGAGCACGGTGATCTCGACATCGTCGAACCGGACATGTCCGGCGTTGACGTGGTCGTCGAGCCGGCCCGGGCAGGCCACGACGATGTCGACGCCGGCTCGCAGTGCCCTGACCTGCGGTCCGGCGGCCACGCCCCCGAACACGGTGAGGGTGCGCAGGGACAGCAGCTCGGCCAGCGGCGAGATGACGGACTCGATCTGGGTGGCCAGTTCGCGGGTCGGCGCGAGGATGAGCGCCCGCAGGCGTCCCGGACGGCGCCGCTGGGACCCCGGGTCGGCCAACCGCGCGAGTACGGGCAGGACGAACGCGAAGGTCTTCCCCGATCCCGTACGCCCCCGGCCGAGCACGTCCCGCCCGGCGAGGGCGTCCGGGAGGGTGGCCGCCTGGATGGGGGTCGGCGTGGTGATCCCGCCGGCCGTGAGCGCGCGGCACAGCGCTGCCGGCACGCCGAGCGCGCCGAACGTCATCGGCCCGCCGGACGGCGTGGCGGTGGTCGTGGTCAAAGGTTGGCGAGTTGCCGCCATGGTGTGTCTCCGAACGTGGATGGGAGGTCAGGATCTCGGTGGTGCGACGGTGCGCTTGGCGGCCAACCGCGCGGCGTCGGGCCACCGTACGTCCCGGACCCAGCCGAGCCGCTCCAGCAACCAGATGACGCGCGCGGACGGGTCGATCTGGCCGCGCAGCACGCCGTGCCGGGCGCCGGTGGGATCGGCGTGGTGGGAGTTGTGCCAGCTCTCGCCGAAGGAGAGGATCGCCAGCGGCCAGAAGTTCGTCGCCTTGTCCTTGCTGACGAACGGACGCTCGCCGAGCACGTGGCACACCGAGTTCACCGACCAGGTGACGTGGTGCAGCAGGCCCATGCGCACGATGCCGGCCCAGAACAGGCCGCTCAACGCTCCGGCCCAGGTGCCGGTGACCAGGCCACCGACGAGGGCCGGGACCAGCAGCGACAGCGCGACCAGCGGCATGAACATGCGGTCGACGACCCGGATGTCGCGGTCGGCGAGCAGGTCGGGGGCGAACCGCTCACGGTTGCTCACCTCCCGCTTGAACAACCAGCCGACGTGGGCGTGCAGCAGGCCCTTGAACAGGGCGCCGACGCTGGTGCCGTAGCGCCACGGGGAGTGCGGGTCGCCCACCCGGTCGGCGTACGCGTGGTGGCGGCGGTGGTCGGCGACCCACTGGGTGACCGAGCCCTCGGCTGCCATGGAGCCGGCGACCGCGAGTGCGATCCGCAGGCCGCGCCGGGCCTTGAACGAGCCGTGGGTGAAATACCGGTGGTAGCCGACGGTGACGCCGAGGCCGGTCACGATGTAGGCGACTAACGCCATGACGGCGTCCGCAGACGACAGTCCGTACCCCCACAGCAGGGGCACGGCCGCGATGATGGCGAGGAAGGGAACCACGACGAAGATCCACAATCCGACGGTGGCCGCCCGGGAGTGGGGAGCCTCCAGCATCGGCTTCGGCGGCGGTCGTCGGTCCGCGCGGTCCGGGACCGCTTCGGCGAGAATGGTCATTTCGACTCCGATGGATAAAACCACGCGCCGATCGGCCACATCATGGCAGTTCGCGAGGGGAACGCCGGGCTGTCGGCTGCGGTAAGAGTGAGGTGCGCCGTGGCCTGAGACCGGCCGACGTGGCGCAAGGAAGTGGCGATCCGGCTTCGGCGGGGTGGGCCGAAGGGTGTCGCGGCAGGCATCGCGGTTCCGAGCGGCGCACGGATGGACGCTGTGGGGAACACCAGCACCCGGAAGCTGTCCGACGTCATCGGACGCCAGGATCGAGCCGATGGACTCGTGTGCCGGTGACTACGCGACGGCGAAACAGAGGTACGCCGTCGGCTGCGGCGGGCGTGCACCGGGCGGACGGAACCCACCCGCCCGGCGCTGCCCAGCTCAGGCAGACTGGATGTTGGCAGCCTGGGGACCCTTCGGGCCCGCGGTGACGTCGAAGCTCACCCGGTCGTTCTCCGTCAGGCTGCGAAAGCCGGTAGAGGCGATGGCGGAGAAGTGCGCGAACACGTCCGCACCGCCGTCGTCGGGGGTGATGAAGCCGA
The DNA here is from genome assembly GCA_023437285.1 of Actinomycetes bacterium. GTDB lineage: Bacteria > Actinomycetota > Actinomycetes > Mycobacteriales > Micromonosporaceae > Luedemannella. The sequence goes on from JAEZGP010000443.1 coordinate 3,125, forward strand.
AACCCTTGTCGGCGCTGAACCACTTAACCGTACCTACAGCCATGTTTTCTCCTTCGAGAGGCTGATCGGGCGCCACACCGCGTGGGCCCGCGTCACTGCTTTGACCACTCGGACCGGAGACGCAAAACGCCTGGGTCAATACTCACCAAGCGCTAAAAGAACTGCGTACGGCAAAGTATGCGAAGATCGCTACTGCAACGTGACCGAGCGTACCACGCACGTGTTCATCCTGCGATCGAGCGCGCGAGCAGATGTCGAACGCCTGGTGGCTGCCCCGGCCGCCACCAAATTCCGACGCGGATGGGCGATCCTCGCCGGAAATCACCCCGGATCGGTGTTAATGGACGGGTGAGCAGCGTGCCGGACGGCGCGAGGGCAGGGGCGGCGGCCGGGGTCGAGGTCGAACCGGTCGGCAACCCGCTCGAACCGGCCGACCTGCTGCTACGCGACCTGCGGACGGGGCTTCAGGGCCTGTCGGAGCGGGAGGCGAGGCGCCGGCTGACGGTGTACGGGCCCAACGAGCTGGCCCGCCAGCGCGGCCGGGCGTGGCCGCGGGAGCTGTTGGCTCAGGTGACGCACCCGCTGGCGCTGCTGCTGTGGCTGGCCGCGCTGTTGTCGGCGGTGTCCGGCACGCTGCCGCTCACCGTGGCGATCGTGGCGGTAATCGGGCTGAACGCCGTGGTCGCGTTCGTACAGGAGCGGCAGGCCGAGCGGGCCGTCGAGGCGCTCGCGGCGTACCTGCCGCCGCGCGCGACCGTGATCCGCCAGGGTCGCCAGCAGGCCATCGAGGCCCGCGAGCTGGTCCCGGGAGACGTACTTGTCGTCGCCGAGGGTGACCGGGTCTGCGCCGACGCCCGGCTGCTCGACGGGGTGGTCGAGGTCGACCTGTCGGCCCTCAACGGCGAGTCGCTGCCGGCGCTGCGGTCGGCCCGGCTGGAGGACGCGTCCGGACCGCTGCTGGACGCCCGCGATCTGATCTTCAGCGGCACCTCGTGTACGGGCGGCGAGGCGACCGCGCTGGTGTTCGCCACCGGGATGCGCACCGAACTGGGCCGCATCGCGGCACTGTCGCAGCGGGTGGGCCGGGACCCGTCGCCGCTGGAGCGTCAGGTCACCCGGGTTGCCTGGCTGATCGCGGCGGTGGCGATCGGTGTCGGTCTCGCCTTTCTGCCGCTGGCCATGCTGGGTGCCGGCCTGCCGCTGACCGACGCGGCCAACTTCGCGATCGGCCTGCTGGTCGCCAACGTGCCGGAAGGCCTGTTGCCGACGATCACCCTCGCGCTGGCCGTGGGCGTACGGGTGCTGGCCCGGCGCGGCGCCGTGGTCAAACGGCTCAGCGCGGTGGAGACACTGGGTTCGACGACGGTGATCTGCACCGACAAGACGGGCACCCTGACGCAGAACCGGATGCGGGTCACCGACCTGTGGACCTCGGCCGGCCCGATCGACCTGGCCGACGACGCCGCGCCGCGGGCCGCGCCTGCGGTGGCACACCAGCTGGTACGGGCGGCGGCCGCCTGCAACAACGCCGACCTGGACGGCGACGCCCCCGAGCGCTCGACCGGCGACCCGACGGAGATCGCCCTGTTGTGCGCCGCCGCCGCGCTGGGCGACGACGTGGATCACGACGGGCGGCTGGCCCGGCGGCGCGCGCAGTACCACTTCGACCCGGCGCTGCGCCTCATGTCCACGGTCGACGACGTCGACGGCGGGCGGTGGGTGCACACCAAGGGCGCCCCTGAGGAGGTACTCACCCGGTGCGTGGAGATCATGGCCGCGGACGGTTCGGTGCGGCAGCTGACCGACGACGCGCGGGCGAGCGCGTCGGCCGCGTTCGGCGGGTACGCCGGGCGGGGGCTGCGGGTGCTCGCCGTGGCCCGCCGGGCCCTGCCCCCGGACGCGCCGGTGCCGACTGACCGGGACGAGGCCGAGCGGGGGCTGACGCTGCTGGGCCTGGTCGCCATGTTCGACCCGCCCCGTCCCGAGGTCGCGGCCGCGGTCGCCCAGTGCCACACGGCCGGGCTGCGGCTGATCGTCGTGACGGGCGACAACGCCGCGACGGCCGCGGAGGTCGCCCGTACGGTCGGCATCGGTCGGGGCGGCCCGATCCCGGCCATCACCGGCGCCGAGCTCGACACCATGAGCGAGGATCAGCTCGACGAGCTGCTCCGCCACCACCAGGAGCTGATCTTCGCGCGCAGCTCCCCCGAGGCCAAGCTGCGCATCGCCGACGCGCTGCGCGCCGAGGGCAACGTGGTGGCGATGACGGGCGACGGCGTCAACGACGCTCCCGCACTGCGCCGCGCCGATATCGGCGTCGCGATGGGCGCCAGCGGCACCGACGTGGCCCGCGAAGCGGCCACGATGGTGCTGACCGACGACAACTTCGCCACCATCGTCACGGCCATCCGCGAGGGCCGGCGGGTCTACGACAACGTGCGCAAGTTCATCCTGTACATCTTCGCCCACGCCACCCCGGAGGTTGTGCCGTTCCTGGTGTACGCGCTGTCCGGCGGGGCGGCTCCGCTGCCGCTGACGGTGTTGCAGATCCTCGCGATCGACCTGGGCACCGAGACGCTGCCGGCCCTGGCGCTGGGGCGCGAGCGGGCCGAACCCGGCCTCATGGACCGGCCGCCGAGGCCGCGCGACGAGGGGGTGATCCGGGCCGACATGCTCGCCCGCGCCTGGCTGCTGCTCGGCGGGGTGTCCGCCGTACTCGTCCTCGCCGGGTTCTTCCTGACCTTGTGGCAGGGCGGCTGGCGGCCGGGCGCCTCCGTCGTGGAGGGCAGCCCGCTGCACCACGTGTGGCGCCAGGCGACCACGATGACGTTCCTCGGCATCGTCGCCTGCCAGATCGGTACGGCGTTCGCCGCGCGTACCCAGACCGCGTCGCTGCGGTCGATCGGGGTGACCACCAACCGCCTGCTGCTGTGGGGCATCGCCTTTGAGATCGCCTTCGCCGCGGCCGTGGTCACGCTGCCGCCGCTGCAGAGTGTGTTCAGCACGGCCGTGCCCACGGCTGGTCAACTCGCCCTGCTGCTGCCGTTCCCGGTGCTGGTCTGGGGCGCCGACGAGCTGTGGCGGGCCGCGCGACGACGGCGGACGCGGCTCAGGGACGCCACCGCACCAGCCTGACGGCCAGACGATGACGCGGGCCATCGGACCAGGCCCGACGGGCGGCTCAGGTGAAGGCGAAGAAGCGCAGGTACAGGTACGGCACGGCGAGACCGACGGTGATCGCGGTGACGATCAGGCCATAGCGCGTGAACTCCCAGAACGAGATCGGATACCCGGCCCGGGCGGCGATGCCCAGCACGACGACGTTGGCTGAGGCGCCGATGGCGGTGGCGTTGCCACCGAGGTCGGCGCCGATCGCCAGGGACCACCACAACACCTGCGCCTGACCGGGGTCCGGGGAGGCGTGCACCATCTGGTCGACGATGGGGCTCATCGTCGCGACGTACGGGATGTTGTCCACGAACGCGGACAGCACGGCGGACCCCCACAGCAGGACCATGGAGCCTTGCCAGACATTTCCGCCGCTCGCGTCGGTCGCGGCGCGCGCGACGGTGTCCACCACGCCGGTGTTGACCAGGGCGCCGACCACGACGAACAGGCCGGCGAAGAAGGCAAGGGTGGGCCACTCCACGTCGCCGGCCAGCTCTTTCGGGTCGACGCCGGACAGGCCGACCAGGAGCAGGCCGCCGCAGATCGCCACGACCGACGGTTCGTAGTCGAGCGCGCTGTGCGCGAGGAACACGCCGACCACCACGGCGATGACGGCGAGGCTCATTACCAGCAGCCTGCGGTCGCGGATCGCGTCACCTTCCCGCAGTTCGGCGAGCTGCGCGGCGCGGCGCGGGTCGTAGCGCAGGGCGTCCCGGAACAGCCACCGGCACAGCGCGAGGAACACGATGAGGACCCCGACGATGAAGGGTCCGATGACCGCGAGGAACTGGTTGAACGTCAGCCCGGCCCGACTCGCGATAATGATGTTGGGCGGATCGCCGACGAGGGTGGCGGTGCCGCCGATGTTGGAGGCCATCACCTCCGCGATGAGAAACGGCACGGCAGGTACGCCCAACCGTTCGCACACCAGGAACGTCACGGGTGCGACCAGCAGCACGGTGGTCACGTTGTCCAGCGCGGCCGACACCACGGCCGTCACGATGATCAGGATGATCATCAGGCGGAACGGCCGACCGCCGGCGCGCTTCGCGGCCCAGATCGCCAGGAACTCGAACAGTCCGGTGCGTTTGACCACGGCGACGATCAGCATCATGCCGAGGACCAGGAAGATGACGTTCCAGTCGACGCCCGCCTCGGGCGAGAAGAATGCCTGATCCGCGTCGGTGGCCCCGATCACCAGCACGATCACCGCGCCGGCGAGCGCGGCGGTGG
>JAEZGP010000489.1 GCA_023437285.1 Actinomycetes bacterium
CCGGCCGCCTGCGCGGCCTGCAACTGCCCGAACGTGTACGGCTGGCCGGGCACGTCGAGGTCGTCGACGACCGCGCCGGTGATCTGCAGGTACGCGCCGACCTGCGGGCCGCCCTTGTGGTACTGGCCGGTGGAGTGCAGGAACCGGGGTCCCCAGCCGAAGGTGACCGGCCGGCCGCTGGCGCGGGCCAGCTCGGGACGTACCTGCGCCGCGTCGGCGTCGCCGAAGCGGTCCAGGTAGGCCATGACGGCGACGTACCCGTCGGACCCGGCCGCTGCCAGCAGCGCGGTCAGGGCCTCGGCCAGCGACGCGGGCGACCCCAGGTTCGCCGCGTACACCTCGACGGCGCCCTCGGTGAACGCCGGCGTCTCGTCGGGTGCCCCGCCGGTCAGGATCGCCTTGGTGTTGTCCTTGCTCTCGGTCACGTTCGGCTGGTCGAACGGGTTGATGCCGAGCACCCGCCCGGCCAGCGCCGTGGCGACCTCCCAGGCGAGGAACTGCGCGCCGAGCGGCCCGTTGACCGCGACGTGCGGCGCGACGCCGCCGCCCGGGAACGTGGCCGGCGGCAGCGCGCCGCCCGTGGTGACGGTGAGCACGTCGTCGCCGGTCGCGCCGGGGGAGGTGGGGGTCTCCACGACCACCGGCAGGATGCCCTTGGACAGCTTGCCGGTGGACTCCGCGATGAGCTGCTCGGCCCAGTCGCCGAGGCCGGTGATGCCCGTACCGTCGTCGATGAGCGCGACCTTGTCCCGGCCGGCCAGCGCGGCGGCGCCGAGCGCGGCGCCCAGCGCCAGCGCCGGGTTGTCGGTGTCGGACGCGATCGTGCGGCCCAGCTCCTCGGCCTGGTCGAGCAGCTCGGCCACGTCGGCGCCGGCCAGCGCGGACGGCACCAGGCCGAACGCGGTCAGGGCGCTGTAGCGGCCGCCCACCTCCGGGTCGGCCAGGACCAGGTGGGCGCCCATCTCGCGGGCGGTGGCCTCCAGCGGCGAACCGGGGTCGGTGACGATGACGAAGTGCCGGCCGATCTCGGCCTCCGGCAGCCCGGCGTCCGCGAACGCCTGCCAGTACGCCCGGCGGTGGCTGTCGGTCTCCACCGTGGAGCCGGACTTGCTGGCCACCACGACGACGGTGCGCTCCAGGCGGTCGGCCAGCGCCGTACGCACCTGGTGGGGGTCGGTCGTGTCGAGCACGGTCAGCGGCAGGCCGAGGGTCAGGGCGATGACCTCGGGGGCCAGCGACGAGCCGCCCATGCCGGCGAGGACCACGTGGTCGAGGTCGGCCAGCTCCTCGCGGAGCGCGGCGAGCGCGGGCACCAGTTCGCGGCTGCGCTGGTAGGTGTCCACCCAACCGAGGCGGATCTTCGACTCGGCCTCGGCGTCCTCGCCCCACAGGGTGGGGTCCTTCTGGGCGAGCAGGCCGGGTACGCCGTCGCTGACGAGCTGTTCGCGCGTACCCGCCGCGCCCTCGACCTGGCTGGCACCGCGGACGGTGAGCCCGCCCGCGGCCTCGACGTCATCGCCCATCACACGGCCTCCAGCTGGTCCTTCACGGTGGCGAGCAGCTCGACCCAGCTCGCCTCGAACTTCTCCACGCCCTCGCGCTCCAGCACGGCCACGACGTCGTCGTAGTCGATGCCGAGGGCGGCCAGCGAGTCCATGACGACCTGCGCCTGGGCGTAGGACGCCTGGGCGATGTTCGGGACGGTCTCGCCGTGGTCGGCGAACGCGTGGATGGTCGGCTCCGGCATGGTGTTGACGGTGCCGGGGGCGACGAGCTGCTCGACGTACATGACGTCGCGGTAGTCGGGGTTCTTCGTCGACGTGGAGGCCCACAGCGGCCGCTGCCGGTGTGCGCCGGCCGCCGCCAGCTCGTCCCACTGCACGGTGGAGAACAGCTGCTCGTAGTGCTGGTAGGCGAGCTGCGCGTTGGCGATGGCCGCCTTGCCGCGCAGCGCCTTGGCCTCGTCCGTACCGATCTTGTCGAGGCGCTTGTCGACCTCGGAGTCGAAGCGGGAGACGAAGAAGGACGCCACGGACCCGATCTTGCTCAGGTCGTGGCCGTTGGCCCGGGCGAGTTCCAGCCCGGACAGGTACGCCGCCATGACCGCGTCGTACCGCTCCAGGCTGAAGATCAGGGTCACGTTGACGCTGATGCCCTTGCCGAGCACCTCCGAGATGGCCGCGAGGCCGGGCAGGGTCGCCGGGATCTTGATGAACAGGTTCTCCCGGTCGACCAGGCGCCACAGCTGTTCGGCCTCGGCGATCGTCTTCTCGGTGTCGAAGGCCACCCGCGGGTCGACCTCGATCGACACGCGGCCGTCCACGCCCTCGGAGGCGTCGTATGCGGGCCGCATGACGTCACACGCGTTGCGCACGTCGTCGGTGGTGAAGGTCCGGATCACCGTCTCGACGTCGGCGCCGGCCGCCTTCAGCTCGCGCAGCTGCGCGTCGTAGTCCGCCGCCTCGGCCAGCGCCTTGGCGAAGATCGTGGGGTTGGTCGTCACGCCCACGACGTGCTGCTCGCGGCGCAGGGCGTCGAGCCCGCCCGAGGTGATCCGGGCCCGCGAGAGGTCGTCGAGCCATACCGCCACCCCGGCGGCCGAGAGTTCTGCCAGCCTGTCAGTCATTGCCGTCTCCCTTGCGACTAGTTGCCGGTGGTGGTGCCGGTGATCTCGCCGACCTTGGCCAGCGACGCGTGCGCGGCGGCGACCACGTGGTCGGGCGTGAACCCGAACTGCTCGAAGATCACCTGGTACGGCGCGGAGGCGCCGAAGTGCTCCAGGCTGACCGTTTCGCCACAGTCGCCGACCAGGTCCCGCCACGACATGGCCACGCCAGCCTCGACGCTGACCCGCGCCTTGACGCCGCGCGGCAGCACCTTCTCGCGGTAGGCCTGGTCCTGCTCGCGGAACCACTCCTGGCAGGGCATCGACACGACCCGGGTCGGGGTGCCGGCCGCCTCCAGCCGCTCGCGCGCGGTGAGGCAGATCGAGACCTCGGAGCCCGTGCCGATGAGGATGACCTGAGGTTGTCCATTGCCCGCCTCGGCCAGGATGTAACCGCCCTTGGCGACGCCCTCGGCCCCGGCGTAGGTGTCCCGGTCGATGACCGGCAGCGCCTGGCGGCTCAGGGCCAGCGCGGCGGGCCGGTCGGTGTGCTCCAGCGCCATGCGCCACGCCCACGCCGTCTCGTTGGCGTCGGCCGGGCGGACCACGTCCAGGCCGGGGATGGCCCGCAGCGAGGTGAGCTGCTCGACCGGCTGGTGCGTGGGGCCGTCCTCGCCGAGGCCGACGGAGTCGTGGGTCCAGACGAAGATGACCGGCAGCTTCATGAGTGCCGCCAGCCGGACCGCCGGCCGCATGTAGTCGCTGAAGATCAGGAACGTGCCGCCGTACGGGCGGGTGCCGCCGTGCAGGGCGATGCCGTTGAGGATGGCGCCCATGCCGTGCTCGCGGATGCCGAAGTGCAGCGTGCGCCCGTACTCGTGGCCGGGGAACTCCTTGGTGGCGAACTCGGCCGGGACGAACGACGGCTCGCCCTTCATGGTGGTGTTGTTGCTCTCGGCCAGGTCGGCCGAGCCGCCCCACAGCTCCGGTAGCACGCCGGCCAGCGCGTCGAGGGTCTTGCCGGACGCGGCGCGGGTGGCGATGCCCTTGGGGTCCGCGGGGAACTGCGGCAGCGCGTCGGTCCAGCCCGTCGGCAGCGTACGGGTCGAGATGCGGTCGAACAGCGCCTTGGCCTCCGGGTTGGCGCCGGCCCAGTCGTCGAAGGTCTTCTGCCACTCGGCGTGCGCCGCGCGGCCCCGGTTGACCAGCTCGCGGGCGTGCGCGATGACCTCGCCGGCGACCTCGAAGGTCTGCGCCGCGTCGAAGCCGAGCACCTCCTTGGTGGCCGCGACCTCGTCCTTGCCCAGCGCCGAGCCGTGGATCTTGCCGGTGTTCTGCTTGTTCGGCGCCGGGAAGCCGATGATCGTGCGCAGCGCGATGAACGACGGCTTGTCGGTGACCGCCTTGGCGGCCTCCAGCGCCTGGTAGAGGGCCTCGACATCCTCGTGGTAGCCGTCCGGCGTGCGCCAGTCGACGGTCTGCACGTGCCACCCGTACGCCTCGTAGCGCATCGCGACGTCCTCGGACTTGGCGATGCGGGTGTCGTCCTCGATCGAGATCTCGTTGTCGTCCCAGATGAAGATCAGGTTGCCCAGCTTCTGGTGGCCCGCGAGGGCGCTCACCTCGTGGCTGATGCCCTCCTCGATGTCGCCGTCCGAGCAGACCGCGTAGATGTAGTGGTCGAACGGGCTGGTGCCGGCCGGCGCGTCGGGGTCGAACAGGCCGCGCTCGCGACGCGCGGCCATGGCCATGCCGACCGCGTTGCCCAGGCCCTGCCCGAGCGGCCCCGTGGTGGTCTCGACGCCCGGGGTGTGCCCGTACTCCGGGTGGCCCGGGGTCAGCGAGTTCCACTGCCGCAGCGACTTGAGGTCGTCGAGCTCCAGCCCGTACCCCGACAGGTAGAGCTGGATGTAGAGGGTGAGGCTGCTGTGGCCGCAGGACAGGACGAACCGGTCGCGGCCCGGCCACGAGGGGTCGGTCGGGTCGTGCCGCATCACCTTCTGGAAGAGCAGGTACGCCGCGGGCGCGAGGCTCATCGCGGTGCCGGGGTGGCCGTTGCCGGCCTTCTCCACGGCGTCCATCGCCAGGACGCGGACGGTGTCGACCGCCCGGCGGTCTAGGTCAGACCAGTCAAGAGGGCTGGTGGTCACGGCTGGTGTGCTCCTCGCGTGGACAGGCCCGCCGACGTGGTGAGATCATGCCGCGTCGGACAAGGCGGTTAGGCCATCAGGGATGAGGCTACTCAGCCCGCACGACGGTGCCGCGTGGCGCCCCGAAGGGTCCGGAAATCGGGATGTGCACATCTGCCGCGCGCGCCGGGCCGGGGCGGCGTGGCGCCTCCGCAGGCCAGGCGTACCCTGTTTGCATTCTCCCAGCCAGAGCGACGCCGGAAGGTGACCAGATCGCAGTGACAGCCCTGGAGCCAGGCCGGTGCCGCCAGTGAGTACGGTCGCCAATCGTCCCGTTGAATCGGTGCAGACGCGTCCCGTGGAGACCGCGCGGGCGGTGTCCGCGCGGCCCCGCCTGGCGGTCGTGCGGGCGTACGTGTCCCTGACCAAGCCGCGGATCATCGAGCTGCTGCTGGTCACCACCATCCCGGCGATGCTGCTGGCCGACCGTTCGGTGCCGTCGCTGTGGCTCATGGCGGTCGTGCTGGCCGGCGGCGCCCTGGCCGCCGGCGCGGCCAACGCGCTCAACTGCTACATCGACCGCGACATCGACCAGCTCATGCGGCGTACGTCGCGGCGGCCGCTGCCGGCGCACACGGTCTCCGACCGCAGCGCGCTGGTGTTCGGCCTGACGCTGGCCGTCGTGTCGACGGTCCTCATGGCCGTGTTCACGAACCTGCTGGCCACGGCCCTGACCGTCGCCGCGATCGTCTACTACGACGTGATCTACACCATGTGGCTCAAGCGCACCACGCCGCAGAACACGGTGTGGGGTGGCGCCTGCGGCGCGGCGCCGGTGCTCATCGGCTGGGCGGCCGTAACGGGCTCGCTGTCCTGGCAGGCCTGGCTGCTGTTCGCGATCGTCTTCTTCTGGCAGCCGCCGCACTTCTACGCGCTGGCGATCAAGTTCAAGGACGACTACGCCCGCGCCGGCATCCCCATGCTGCCGGTGGTGGCATCCTTACGGCGCGTAGCGGTGGAGTCGGTGATCTACGCCTGGCTCACCCTTTTCGCGTCGGTCGCGCTGTGGTTCACGGGAATGACCTACTTGTACGGGGTTGTCGCGCTCGCCACGAGCGCCCTGTTCGTTCTTGAGGCGCACCGGATGCTCGGCCGGATCCGCAGAAACGAGCAGGTCAAGCCGATGCGCCTGTTCCACTGGTCGACCTCGTACCTGACGATCCTGTTCGTGACCATCGCGATCGATGCCCTGATTCAGGCCTGAAACGCCGGAATCAGCGGCGCGACAAAAATCCTCGGGACCAACGAGCGACTGTCACCGACAGTTACGGCCGGCTAAGTCGGATATTTCCGCGTGGACACCATCAAACCCACGAGCGATTTTCGTAACACAGGTCACACCTGTGTCGCTGATACCCCCCGAACCGCCATCCGCGTGCCTAGGCTGCGAGGTATGGCAGATGGTTCCGATACGACCTTGACCGCATTGCCGGCGTGGGCGGCGTCCCTCAACGGGCTCGTCGCCAGCATCCGGAACTTCGCCTCCGTCCACGGCGGGGCGACGGCGGTTATTGAGTACGTCGGCAAGCGCGGTGCCCGCATCGTGCTGGTCGGCCAGGACGGCGCTTGGGGCGATCAGTTCGCCGAGGCGACGGACATGGCACGCTACGCCTGTGAGAAGGCCGGTGTGACCGTGGAGAACGAGTGGGAGAGGGAGTTGATGGAGCAGATCCGCCCCAGCAACGACCTCTGGCGCTCCATGGGTCGGCGCACGCTGGCCCGTTGAGCTTCGTTCTTCCCTGACTCCAGCAGCAGCAACCGTGAGGCATTCTCGCGGTTCAGATAGGGTCACTGACGTGATCGCCAACCATGCGACCCGGGCGAAAGCCCGGGTCGCACTCATTACCTGCCGGGACCTGGCCGACCTCGAGGACGACGACCGGCTCGTCCTCGACCCGCTGCGCGCGCGGGGCGTCGCCGGGGAGGCGGCCGTCTGGGACGACCCGGACGTGGACTGGGCGAGCTTCGACCTGGCCGTGCTGCGTTCGCCGTGGGACTACGCGCGCCGACGCGACGAGTTCGTCCGCTGGGCGGCGTCCGTACCGAACCTGGCCAACCCGGCCGACGTGGTCACGTGGAACACCGACAAGCGCTACCTGGCCACGCTCGCCGCGGCGGGCGTACCGGTCGCCCCCACCACCTGGGTCACGCCCGACGAGCAGGTCGAACTGCCGACCTCCGGCGACTGGGTGATCAAGCCGGCGATCAGCATGGGCAGCGTGGACACGGGCCGCTACGACCTGTCGGATCCCACCCACCACGACCTCGCCCGCGGGCACGTCGACCGGCTGGCGTCCGCCGGCCGGGTCATCATGCTCCAGCCGTACCTGCCGGCCGTCGACAGCTACGGCGAGACGGCCATGGTCTTCATCGGCGGCCAGTTCTCCCACGCCATCCGCAAGGGCCCCATGCTCGACGGCCCCGACCGGGGCGTCAAGGGCCTCTACAAGGAGGAGGTCATCACCGCCCGCACCCCGACGGTCGCCGAGCACATGATCGCGGACGCGGCCCTCGCGGCCGCCCCGGGCGACCTCCTCTACGCGCGCGTCGACCTCATCCCCGGCCCGGACGATTCCCCGCTGGTGGTGGAACTGGAGCTCACGGAGCCCTCCCTGTTCCTCGGCTACGCCGACGGCGCGGCCGACCGCTTCGCGGCCGCCATCACCCGCGCCCTGCCTGCCTGAGAGCCGGCCACGCCCCAGGAACCGGGCGGGCCGGGCCGGCCAGCATGATCATCACGTCCGGCGTGGCCGCGGACGGCGTCAGCGGACCGCCAGGGCGGGCGCCGGGGAAACCGGCACCGGCGTGACCGGCGTGGTCGTGGGCGTCCGCGCGCGGAGGTGGTCGTAGAGGGCCAGGGTGGCGATCCAGACGAGGCAGGAGCCGCCCATGTGCGCGACCACCAGCGTCTCGGGCAGGTGGGTGAAGTACTGCACGAAGCCGATCAGGCCCTGGGACAGCTCCACGCCCAGCAGGATCGCGGCCGGCCGGACCGGCCCGCCGGTGGCCCGCAGCACGAAGATCATGGCGATGGTCAGGCCCAGCAGGATCATGACCACGTCGACGTGCAGTTGGGAGATCATTTCCGGGGCGAGGCCCGTACGGCGGGCGTTCTGGTCGCCGGCGTGGGGGCCGCTGCCCGTCACCACGACCCCGGCGACCAGGACCAGGGCGCTCACGCCGAGCACCACCTGGCCGAGGCGGCGTACGGCCACCGGCGCCTGCCACGACGGCGCCGCCGCCGCGCTCGTCGCGCTGACCAGCGCGTACGCCGCAGCGATGACCGCCATGGAGCCGAGGAAGTGCAGGCCGACCACCCACGGATTGAGGTCGGTGAGCACGGTGATGCCGCCGATGACGCCCTGCAGCGGGATGCCGGCGAAGACGAGCAGCGCCAGGCGGGTTTCGGACCAGTCGCGGCCGCCGCGTCGGCGGCGAGTCTCCGCCAGCAGGACGCAGGCGACCGCGAGCGCGCCGACCACGAAGGTCAGCAGGCGGTTGCCGAACTCGATCAGCCCGTGGTGGCCCATGGCCGCCGTGGTGACGTAGGAATCGGCGGTGCACCGGGGCCAGGTGGGGCAGCCGAGGCCGGAGCCGGTCAGCCGCACGATGCCCCCGGTGATCACGATGCCCACGTTGGCGACCAGGGAGGCCAGCGCGAAGCGGTGCAGCAGGGTACGCGAGGCGAGTCGTGACACGTCGCCCATCGTACGGACTGACCTGGCGTGGTCCGGATCACCCGGCCCCCGGTTTGCGGGCGTCCGGCGAAATACGTAACGTAAAGGTTGTGAAAACCCTGGCAAGGTCAACTGAGGCGCCCACCGAGGCGCCCGTTTCGCCTGTCCAGGGCGACCGTCGCACGCGCACCCGGGTCGCCGCGCTGCTCCTGGAGCACGGCGGCGCGACCGCCGGGGAGCTCGGCGAGCGCCTGGGGCTGAGCCCCGCGGCCATCCGCAAGCACCTCGACGCCATGCTCGCCGACGGTCAGGTCGTCGCCCGCGAGCAGCCCGCCCGGGGGCGCCGGGGCCGGCCCGCCAAGATTTTCTCGCTGACGGACGCCGGCCGGGTGGCTTGTGGCCCGCATCACTACGACGACCTCGCCGGCGAGGCCCTGCGGTGGATCGCCCGCGAGCACGGCGACGCGGCCGTCGCCAGCTTCGCCGAGGCCCTGGTCAAGGCCCTGGAGCACCGGTGCGAGCAGGCCATGGGCCAGGGCGGTGACGACCCTCTCCTGCGGGCGGAGGCGCTCGCGGGGGCACTGTCGGCCGAGGGCTACGCTGCCAGCGCCACGGTGATCGCGTCGGGCGGGCAGCTCTGCCAGCACCACTGCCCGGTCGCCCACGTGGCCGCCGAGTTCCCGCAGCTCTGCGAGGCCGAGACCCAGGTGATCTCCCGCCTGGTCGGCACGCACGTGCAGCGACTCGCCACGATCGCCAATGGCGACGGCGTGTGCACCACCTACATCCCGACCCGTCCGTTGCCGATCGCCGTCAAGAGAGCCGAGAAGGTATAGCCATGACCGAAACCGCAGCTGACCAGCTCGCTGGCCTGGGCACGTACGAGTACGGCTGGGCCGACACGGACACCGCCGGCGCGAACGCCCGCCGGGGCCTCAACGAGGAGGTCGTGCGCGACATCTCGGCCCGCAAGGGCGAGCCCGAGTGGATGCTCGACCTGCGGCTCAAGGGCCTGCGGCTGTTCGACCGCAAGCCCATGCCGAACTGGGGCGCCGACCTGACCGGCATCGACTTCGACAACATCAAGTACTTCGTCCGCTCGACGGAGAAGCAGGCCGCGAGCTGGGACGACCTGCCCGAGGACATCAAGAACACGTACGACCGGCTGGGCATCCCCGAGGCGGAGAAGCAGCGTCTCGTCGCGGGCGTGGCCGCGCAGTACGAATGCCTCGCGGCCAGCACTCTCGTGTGGACCGCGAACCGTGGCCAGGTCAGGATCAAGGAGATCGAGTACGGCGACCAGGTCTTCGCGTACGACGAAGAGAACGAGCGGTTTGTGGTGGCGCCGGTGAAGGCGGCCGCCCAGACGGACACCCGCCTCACGTACACGGTCCGCACCACCCGCCGGTCGATCCGAGCCACCGACAACCACCCGATGCTGGTTCTGCGTGACGAGCGCAAGCCGGGACGTCAGCGCGCCCGCTTCGCCCGCCGCTGGGTGACGGTCGGCGAGCTGCGGGCCGGTGACTTCGTCGCCGTGCCGCGCGAGCTGCCGGAATTCGGCGAGTCGTACCAGCTGCCTGCGCTGGCGGTGGGCGGGCAGCACCGGGAGACCCCGCTGCACGGACCGGAGACGTCCAACGTCGACCTGCTCTGGCTGCTGGGCCTGCTGCTCGGCGACGGCAATCTGCAGAGCGCCGGCCGCACGCACCGCGTGCAGTTCGCGATCCCGGTGACCGATGTCGAGCTGCGCGCGGAACTTGTCCGGGTCGTCGATGAACTGTTCGGCCTGCGCGCCGTTGCCGCTGACGACTACCGGATCGTGGTCAACTCCAAGTCCCTCGTGGCCTGGCTGGCCGACCTGGGCTTCGCCGGCACGTCGCTGACGAAGCAGGTACCGGCCTGGGTGTACCAGTTGCCTGTGGACCAGCGGCTGGCGTTCCTCGGTGGCTGGGTCGACGCGGACGGCTACGTGCAGCCGGAGGCCAGTGGCAGCGTCGTGCTGACCTGCGCGAGCGCCGCACTGTTGGATCAGGCTCGCGAGCTGGCTGAGCTGTCCGGCCTGCGCGCTGCGGGCCCGTGGGAGTTCACCCAGCCCTACCGGCACGCCCCCGAGCGCACGCAGGTCGCGTTCCGGCTCGGCATCAGCGGCGACTTCGAGCGGCTGGGCTGCCGTAACCCCCGCCGTACGGACCGGTTCGGCCGCCGGGCATACCGGCACAGTTCGACGGCGGCCCACGGCACGACGATCCGGGCGCACGTCAACGACGCGCTGGGCTTCGAGCGCGTCGCCTCGATCGAACCGTACGAGGTGGAACCGGTCTACGACATCGAGGTTGACGGGCCGCACAATTTCGTCGCCGAGGGTCTCGTGGTGCACAACTCCGAGGTGGTTTACCACAAGATCCGGGAGGATCTGGAGCAGCAGGGCGTCATCTTCCTCGACACCGACACCGGCCTCAAGGAGCACCCGGAGCTGTTCCAGGAGTACTTCGGCACGGTCATCCCGGTCGGCGACAACAAGTTCGCCGCGC
>JAEZGP010000526.1 GCA_023437285.1 Actinomycetes bacterium
CCCCGGGGCGGGTGTGCTGCATCCTGACGTCGGGCAGGCGGCGGCCGCAGCGGCGGCCGGGATGGCGGCGCGGGCCACCTCGACCAGGCCGGCGAAGGCGGCGGCGTCGCTGACGGCCAGCTCGGCCAGAATCTTGCGGTCGACCTCGATGCCCGCCAGGCGAAGGCCCTGGATGAGGCGGTTGTAGGTCATGCCGTTCGCGCGCGCGGCGGCGTTGATGCGCGTGATCCACAGCTGGCGGAAGTCGCCCTTGCGGTCGCGGCGGTCCCGGTAGGCGTACTGCATGCTGTGGAGCATCTGCTCCTTGGCCTTGCGGTACAGGCGGGAACGCTGGCCGCGGTAGCCGGCGGCGCCCTCAAGGACGGTACGACGCTTCTTCTGGGCGTTGACCGCCCGCTTGACGCGTGCCACGTTGTCACTCCTCGTCAACGACCGGCCCGTTCAGGCCGGTCAACTCGTCATCGATGGGTCGGTCCCGGGGGCGGGACCGCCGTGCCGCGCGTCAGCGGCCCAACAGCTTCTTGATGCGCTTGGTGTCCGCCGGGGACACCTCGACCGTGCCGGTGAGGCGACGGGTGCGCCGGGAGGTCTTGCCCTCCAGCAGGTGGCGCTTGCCGGCCTGCTCGCTCACGATCTTGCCGGAGCCGGTCACCTTGACCCGCTTGCCCATGCCGGTGTGGCTCTTCATCTTCGGCATTGAAAGGTTCTCCCCTATTCGCCCGTACCGTTGCTCGCCGCCACCTCGGCCGGCGCGGCCTCGCCCTCGACGCCCTCGGCGCCCGGCTTGGCCCCACGCGCAGCCACCTTGAGAGAGCGGTGCGGAGCGATAACCATGATCATATTACGACCGTCCTGCTTCGGAGCGGCCTCGACAAACCCCAGGTCAGCGACCTCCTGCGAGAGCCTGTCCAGAAGCCGGCGACCCAGCTCCGGGCGGCTCTGCTCGCGGCCGCGGAACATGATCGTCACCTTGACCTTGTCGCCCGCCTTCAGGAACCGCACGACGTGACCCTTCTTGGTCTCGTAGTCGTGCGAGTCGATCTTGGGGCGGAGCTTCATTTCCTTGATGACGGTCTGCTGCTGGTTGCGCCGGGCTTCCCGCGCCTTCAGTGCGCTCTCGTACTTGAACTTGCCGAAGTCCATGAGCTTGCACACCGGTGGGCGCGCCATGGGCGCAACCTCGACCAGATCCAGATCCACGTCCGCGGCCAGCTGAAGCGCTCGCTCGATGGGCACGATGCCCACCTGCTCGCCCTCGGGGCCGACCAGGCGGACCTCACGGGCACGGATCTGGTCATTGACGCGTGGCTCGACGCTGATGGGGCCTCCTAGGTCCGTCCTCACGGCGACGCACCTCGCGCCGCCACCTGTGTGCAGCCGCCCCGCCTCACGGAGGATCCCCAGATGAAATGCCCTCATACGAAAGGGCCCCGGCGCATGCCAGGGCCCGCTCGACCGGTCGCGCGCACGGTGGCGCGTCAATACCCACGCCGGAAACCCGGCTCGGGTGACCGACCCGGCTACCGTGACGGCGGCTCGGGTGGGAGCGGGCGCTCCACTTGGAGAGCCGGGCACGCGGCCCGGCACGGTCTACGCGGCAAGTGTATCAGGTGCCGGACTCATACTTCGCATCCGTCGCCGCGTCAAGAGAACGGCTCTGGTTCAGCAGAACGCGCAGCGTACGGGCGGCGTGGATCGCGTACTCCTTGTCCACCGCCTGGATCGCCATCACGGCGACCGTCTCGTCGTCGGCCAGTTCCAGGCTGACCCACGGGTTGCCGGTGGTGAACCGCAGCCCGCGCACCACCGACCACGGCAGGTCATAGCCGCCCACGATGTTGCGGATGCGCACCCGCTCGGCGTCGGCGGTCACCCGGGGGCGGGCGAACGCCAGCACGCCCAGGGCGCCGAGCACGCCCAGGACCACCATGGCCACCTGGTCCGCGGTGGTGAACACGCCCTGGCCGGTGCCGGTCGGACCGCTCAGCATGATGCCGATGATCGTGAAGAAGACGACCACGACGCCGGCCAGCACGAAGCAGACCTTGCGGACGCGCCGGGGGCGGAAGGTCACGGGAAGTGTCCCGACGTGCGGGTTCTCGGCCTGGCTCACGCCTGCCGAGTCTGCCACCTCCAACCCCGCCCGCCGACGGCGGCATCCAACCGACGGCAATCATGGGGATATGCCTGACCGCAGCTCGCCCCCGACCTGGCGCCCCGCCCGCAGCGTCTCGGCCTCGGCGTGGCCTTCGCGGTCCTGGCCTTCGTCGTCGCGGCGACCAGTTACCGCCGCTGGTGGCGGGTCCAGCGGGCGATGCGCACGGGCCAGCCGCTGCCCCACACCTGGCTGCCGGCCGCCATGGCGGCCGGCCTGAGCCTGATCATCGCGGTGACGGTGGCCTATCTCTTCCTGGCTTGATCAACTGGCGTCGGATCACGGCGCATGGCCGTGCTGTGGGACAGTGTTGCGGCTCGCCTCCCGCACATCTCGCCGAGGAGTCCATCCCTTGACCAACCCCTACGACCAGCAGCAACCGGGTTACGGCTACCCGCCGCCCGGCAGCCCCGCCCCGCAGCCCGGATACCCCACCTCTGAGCAGGGCTACCCGCCACCACCGCAGGCGCCGCCGGGCCACCCGGCTGGCTATCCCGGGTACGCGGCGCCGGGTTACCCCGCCCCGCAGCCCGGCTACCCGCTCGCGCCACCACCGAAGAAGACGCGGTGGGGCCTGATCATCGGGATCGTCGCCATCGTGTTGCTGCTCGTGTGCGGCGGCGTCGTGGGCTGCGTCGCGATCGTCGTGAAGAGCGCCAAAGACTCGGTCGAGGCCGAACTGAACGCCGAGAAGACCGACATCACGATCATCGACTGCGCGGTGGAGGACGACAGGGCCCTGCCGTCTGTCAAGGTCACGTGGAAAGTGACCAACTCCGGCTCGATCTCGCGGACCTACGCGCCGACGTTCGTAGCGGAGTCCGCCGACGGCACCAGGCTCGGTGACGGCAGCGACTTCGTCGGGGGGTTGCAGCCCGGCGACACGCGCACGGAGACGTCCACGATCCTGCTCGACGCGCCGGCCACCGGTTCGGTGACCTGCAAGCTGAGCGACTGATCGGAGGTAGCCGCGCGCCGGGGACCATCCGGCACGCGGCTACCCGCGTCGCCCCGGTGTGGCACAGTGACCGGTATCCCTCCTCCGAGGAGCGCCGGCGTGACCTATCCCCCTCCGCACGGCCAGCGGCCGGGCTACGTGGCGCCACCCGTCTACGTCGTCGTACCCGCCGCGCCGCCGCCCCGGCGTCCCCGGAAACGAGGCATGATCATCGGCCTGGTCGCCGGCATCGTGTTCTGCGGCGGCGGCGCGGGCACGGCCGCGTACGTGATCACCCGGGCGGGTGCCGAGGCGGTCGAGGACATCAACGCCGAACTGAACGCGGTCCGCACCGACGTGAAGATCACCGGTTGCGCGCTGCGGCCCAGCGACCTCGTCGCGACGGTCCGCATCGACTGGCGGGCCACGAACTCCGGCACCCGCACGCGCACGTACGCGCCCCGGTTCGACGTCGTGACCGCCGCTGGCACCCGGGTGGGCCAGGGTCTCGGCTTCGTCGCGAGCGTCGACCCCGGCCAGACCGTACGGTCGTCGACCACCGTGGCGGTCGACAAGAGCGTCAAGGGCAAGGTCACCTGCAGGTTGAGCGCCTGACGGCCCAGATCGGCGGGTCGCGCTAGAGCCGGCAGGCCAGGATGTCGTTGACGAGGATGGCGCGCGCGCCGACCTCGTACAAATCGTCCATGATCTTGTGTACGTCGGCGCGGACCACCATCGCCTGCACGGCCACCCAGCCCTCCCGGTGCAGCGGGGAGATGGTCGGCGACTCGATGCCCGGGGTCAGCTTGGTCGCCTCCTCCAGCAGGTCGGCGCGCACGTCGTAGGCGAGCATCACGTACCTGCGGGCCACGAGTACGCCCTGCAGGCGGCGCACCAACTGGGTGACCGGCCCGTTGGACGGCGCGTCGAGGCGGCGGATGAGGATCGCCTCGGAGTACAGCAGCGGCTCGCCGACCAGTTCGAGGCCGGCCCGGCGCAGCGTCGTACCGGTGTCGACGACGTCGGCGATCGCGTCCGCCACGCCCAGCCCCACCGCGTTCTCGACCGCCCCGTCGAGGCGCACGACGGTGGCGTCGATCCCGTTGTCGGCGAAGAACTTCGAGACAACCCCGGGGTACGCCGTGGCGACGCGCAAGCCGGCGAGGTCGGCGACGGTGCGGGCCCGCCCGGGCGGGGCCGCGAACCGGAACGTCGAGGGCCCGAAGCCGAGCGCGAGGACCTCCTCGGCCGCGGCGGCGGAGTCGACCAACAGGTCCCGGCCGGTGATCCCGAGGTCGAGGTCGCCGGAGGCGACGTAGGTGGCGATGTCACGGGGGCGCAGGTAGAAGAACTCGACGTCGTTGCCCGCGTCGAGGCAGGTCAGGTCCTTGTCGTCGGTGCGCTGGCGGTAGCCCGCCTCGCGCAGCATGGCGGTGGCGGCCGGCGCCAGGCCGCCCTTGTTGGGAATGGCGACACGCAGCATCAGGTGCTCCTACTAGAAATGATCTTCAACGGTGGCAGGCGGACGACATCACAGATGTCGGTACACGTCCTTGATGTCCACCTTGCTGGCGATCATCAGCACCTGGGCGTGGTAGAGCAGCTGGGCGATCTCCTCAGCGGCGCGCTCGGGGCCCTCGTGCTCCGCGGCCATCCAGGCCTCGGCGGCCTCCTCGACCACCTTCTTGCCGACCCCGTGCACACCCTTGGCGAGCAGCGCCACGGTGCCCGAGCCCGGCGTGCCCTCGGTCGCCTTGGCGGTCAGCTCGCCCCACAGGTCGTCGAAGGTCTTCACGGGGTACATCATGTCAAGCGGTCCCCGTCGCCGGCGACCGCCCGGTGCGGTGGCACATGCTGGGATCACCCCATAGGGTCGCGGCGTGCGGGGTACGCGCGACGAAATCAACGACGTGGCAAGGGAAGGGTTGTCGGTGCTCAAGGGTTTCCGGGACTTCATCATGCGGGGCAACGTCATCGACCTGGCGGTCGGTGTCGTCATCGGCGCCGCGTTCACCGCACTGGTGACAAGCATCACGACCTCGTTCCTCACGCCCCTGATCCGCCTCGCCGGCGGCGGGGAGCAGCTGTCCGGCACCTGGACGGTCAACGAGGTCGTCTTCGACTGGGCGGCGGCGGTGAACGCGCTCATCAGCTTCGTGATCACGGCGGCCGTCCTGTACTTCCTGGTCGTCATGCCGATGAACAAGCTCGCCGAGCGGCGCAAGCGGGGCGAGGAGCCGCCGCCGGCGGCGCCGAGCGAGGAGATCCAGCTCCTCACCGAGATCCGCGACGCCCTGCTGGCGCAGGGCCGGGTGCCGCAGCCCCGCACGGACGACGACACGCCGGTACGCCCGCCCGCGTCGTGACCCCGCCGGCGTAGGCAGGCTGACACGCGAACCGGGACGGTGCCGGCCGGCACCGTCCCGGTTCGCTTTCATGAGGAAACGTCGCGGTAGAACGCCTCCGAAACTCCCCATGACGTACTCCGTTATGTCCGAATAAGCGTGTTATAAAGAGCATGCCGGATTAGGACACTTGAGTCCTATTCGGGATTAATGGGGATAGTTTAGGAGAAGCTCATGCGACGGAAACTGTTGGTTCCCGCGTTGGGAATCGCGCTGTTCCTGGGGGCGGCGAGCGCCCCCGCCTATGCCGCCAGCCAGTCGGCGGCGCCCGCGACGCAGGCCCAGGTCGCGACCACACCGGCTAGCGCGGTTAACTGCGGCGGCGGCGGCTGCGGCGGCGGCTGGGGCGGCTGGGGCGGCTGGGGCGGCGGCTGGGGCGGCGGCTGGGGCGGCGGCTGCTGCTGACCCGTCCAACCTGCTGGTCTCAATAGAGGTGAACGCGCTTTGGGGGTGGCCTGCCACCCCCAAAGCCGTTTCTGTCACGGCTGGTGCTCGGCTATCCACGTGGTGGCGAGGTCCACGGCGGCGCGCTGGGACATGAGACGGGCCGGCGCCAGGCCAACCCGACCGACCCTCACCGCCCCGGCCGGTCACTCGTCGAGCTCGGCGGTCTTGTCGAAGTCGATCCCGCCCTCGTCGGCAATGAGCTGAAGTTCCTCCAGCGCGCGTCGCCGACGCTCTCGACTGGACTCGACCGCTTGCCGGAGCATGGCTCGGCTCCTCGCGGACGGCTTCAGGCGATCCACGTTGTTGGCGTCGCGTCAGGCGTCGATGAGGGCCATGACGTCGTCGGAGACATCGAAATTAGCAAAGACGTTCTGGACGTCGTCGCTGTCCTCCAGGGCGTCGATGAGCTTGAAGACCTTGCGGGCGCCCTCCTCGTCGAGGGGGACGTTGACGCTCGGCACGAAGGAGGATTCGGCCGACTCGTACTCGATGCCGGCGTCCTGCAGCGCCGTGCGGATCGCGACGAGGTTGCTCGGCTCCGAGATCACCTCGAAGGCCTCGCCGAGGTCGTTGACCTCCTCCGGCTCGGCGTCGAGGACGGCTGCGAGCACGTCGTCCTCGGTGAGCGCGCCGGCCTTGGGCACGATGACGACGCCCTTGCGGGAGAACATGTACGACACGGAGCCCGGGTCGGCCAGCGAGCCGCCGTTGCGGGTGAGCGCGACGCGCACGTCGGTCGCGGCGCGGTTGCGGTTGTCGGTGAGGCACTCGATCAGCAGGGCGACGCCGTTCGGGCCGTACCCCTCGTACATGATCGTCTGCCAGTCGGCGCCGCCGCCCTCCAGGCCGGAGCCCCGCTTGACCGCGCGGTCGATGTTGTCGTTGGGGACGGAGTTCTTCTTCGCCTTCTGGATGGCGTCGAAGAGCGTCGGGTTGCCGGCCGGGTCACCGCCGCCGGTGCGGGCCGCCACCTCGATGTTCTTGATCAGGCGCGCGAACAGCTTGCCCCGCTTGGCGTCGACGACCGCCTTCTTGTGCTTGGTCGTCGCCCATTTGGAGTGGCCTGACATGAGTCCTCCGTCGTCGTCTAGTCCGCGGCCCGCGCCGCGCGCGCCATCTCCACGAAGTGCCGGTGCACGCGGAGGTCCCCGGTCAACTCGGGGTGAAACGCGGTGGCGAGCAGGTTCCGCTGGCGTACGGCGACGATCCTACCCGCCGCCGGGCCCTCATCGACGCGGGCCAGCACCGTGGCGTCGGCGCCGACCCGCTCGACCCACGGCGCGCGGATGAACACCGCGTGAAACGGCGGGCCGTCAATGCCATCGATGGACACCCCGGCCTCGAAGGAGTCGACCTGGCGGCCGAAGGCGTTGCGCCGCACGGTCATCTCGATGCCGCCGAAGGTCTGCTGGTCGGGGCGCCCGTCGAGCACCTCGGCCGCCAGCATGATCATGCCGGCACAGGAGCCGTAGACCGGCAGGCCACCGGCGATCCGCTTGCGGATGGGCTCCAGCAGGCCGAACTCGACGGCGAGCTTCGAGATCGTGGTCGACTCGCCGCCGGGGATGACGAGCGCGTCGACTGTGTCGAGTTCGTCGGGCCGGCGCACCGGGCGGGCCAGCGCGTCGGCCTCGGCGAGGGCGTGCAGGTGCTCGCGGACGTCGCCCTGCAGGGCGAGCACCCCCACGACGAGGTCGCCGCTCACCACCCGCGCTCGGCGAGGCGGTGCGGCTGCGGGATCTCGTCCACGTTGATGCCGACCATGGCCTCGCCCAGGCCCCGGGAGACCTTGGCGAGCACGTCCGGGTCGTCGTAGAAGGTGGTCGCCTTCACGATCGCGGCGGCCCGCTGGGCGGGGTTGCCGGACTTGAAGATGCCGGAGCCCACGAAGACGCCCTCGGCGCCGAGCTGCATCATCATCGCGGCGTCGGCCGGGGTGGCGATGCCACCCGCGGTGAACAGCACGACCGGCAGCTTGCCGGTGGCCGCGATCTCCTTGACCAGCTCGTACGGGGCCTGGAGGTTCTTGGCCGCGACGTAGAGCTCGTCCTCGGGCAGGGACCGCAGCTTGGCGATCTCGGCGCGGATCTTGCGCATGTGGGTGGTGGCGTTGGAGACGTCGCCCGTGCCGGCCTCGCCCTTGGAACGGATCATGGCGGCGCCCTCGTTGATGCGGCGCAGCGCCTCGCCGAGGTTGGTGGCGCCGCACACGAACGGCACCGTGAACGCCCACTTGTCGATGTGGTGCTCGAAGTCGGCCGGGGTGAGCACCTCGGACTCGTCGACGTAGTCGACCCCGAGCGCCTGCAGGACCTGGGCCTCGACGAAGTGACCGATGCGGGCCTTGGCCATCACCGGGATCGACACGGCGTTGATGATGCCGTCGATCATGTCGGGGTCGGACATGCGCGACACGCCGCCCTGGGCACGGATGTCGGCGGGGACGCGCTCCAGCGCCATGACGGCGACCGCGCCGGCGTCCTCGGCGATCTTGGCCTGCTCCGGCGTGACGACGTCCATGATGACGCCGCCCTTGAGCATCTCGGCCATGCCCCGCTTGACGCGGGCGCTGCCGATGACCGGACCGGTCGAGGTGTCGGCGGTGTTCTGGGTCGGCGTGGTGTGCTCGGACACGGCGTCGCTGCTCCTCAGGGCGGCTGAATGAACAAACGTCATGGTACGCGCTGGCGCAGGTCGCCGGACGGGGCACAGTGCCGCCCGCCGCGCCCCATAGGCGACAATTCGTCACCTTACTCGATGATCTCCAGGGTTGGATCGTCGATGTCGAAGAAGCGCGGTTCGGGGTGCCGACGGCACAGGCGTAACGCTCTGACCAGGGGCCGGCGTCGGATCGCGCGGGCGTCGCGGACCAGATCGCTGTGCACCTGGCGGGCCAGCGCCACGCGTCGGCTGGCCGCCGCGGCCGTGCGCAAGCTCTCACTGATCTGCGGCGCGGACCGCACCGCCCGCAGGGCCCGGGTGAGGTCGTTCTCGGCCAGCTCGCGCTCGTCGGGCCGCGCCGTGATCGCCGTCTTGGCGGTGCCCGGCAGGTCGGGCAGGTCGGCCCGCTCCCCCCGCTCGACGGCCGCCGCGGCGCGCCGCACGAGCGCGGCGTCGAGGGCGGAGTACGCGGCCGAGGCACGCGCATGCAGGCGGTCCACCCGCCCCGCCGTCCACGTCACGTACGTGGCGACCAGCACCACCGCCGTCACCACCGCCACGACCCACCACATCGGCCGCATCGTAATATCGCCGGCCGCGCGGCGGGTAATCTCAGGCGCCGGACTGACCCCGCACGTCCTCCACGACCGGGGTCGCCTCGATCGCGCTGGCGTAGACCTCTAGCACCCGCTCGGCCACCACCGGCCAGTCGTAGGTCGCCACGACGGCCCGCGCGCGGGCGACCTGGGCGGCCCGCACGTCCGGGTCGTCGAGCAGCTCGGCGATGGCGCGGGCCAGGTCGTCGGCGTCGCCGTTGTCGAACAGCCGCCCGGCCCGGCCCCCGTCGAGCACCCGGCGGAACGCGTCGAGATCGCTGGCCACCACGGCCGCGCCGGCGGCCATCGCCTCGGTGAGGATCATGCCGAAGGACTCGCCGCCGGTGTTCGGCGCGACGTACACGTCGACGCTGCGCAGCATGCGCGCCTTGTCCTGCTCGGACACCTTGCCGAGGAAGGTGATGCGCGACAGGACGCCGGCCGGGACGTCCTCGGTGAGTTCCTCCGGGTCGCCCGGCCCCGCGACCAGCAGCCGCAGGTCGGGCCGGTCGGCGGCGAGCTGGGCGAAGGCCTCCAGCAGCACCGGGAAGCCCTTGCGCGGCTCGGTGAACCGGCCCAGGAAGCCCAGCGCCCCGCCCTCGCCGGGCCAGCCGGGCAGCGGCGGCGCGTCGACGAACTTCGCCACCGCGACCCCGTTGGGGATCTCCCACGCGCCGCCGTCGAGGTGTTCCACCTGGACCTTGCGGGCCAACGAACTCACCGCGATCCGCGCGGTGATCTTTTCGAGTACGAGCTGGAGCACGCCGGACGCGGCGCTCAGCGCGCGCGAGCGCGTCATCGCGGTGTGGAAGGTGGCCACCACCGGCTGCTTGGCCGCGACGGCCGCGAGCATCGACAGGCTGGGGGTGAACGGTTCGTGGACGTGGATCACGTCGAAGTCGCCGGCGGCGAGCCAGCGCCGCACCCGGGTGGCCGAGATCGGGCCGAACGACAGCCGCGCGACCGACCCGTTGTACGGCACGGGAACCGCCCGCCCGGCCGGCACGACGTAGGGCGGGTGCGGGTCGTCCTCGTCGGCCGGGGCGAGCACGCTCACGTGGTGGCCCATGGCGATGAGCGTCTCGGCGAGGTCGCGGACGTGGTTCTGGACCCCGCCGGGCACCTCGAACGAGTACGGGCAGACAATCCCGACGCGCATGCGCACCACCTCAGGATGCGGGCTCGTCGAGCCAGAGCTTCTGCATCATGTGCCAGTCGCTCGGGTGGCGCGCGATGGCGGTCGCGAACTCGTCCGCGATCCGCTGGGTCAGGGCCTTCACCCGCACGTCGAGCGGGCCGCTGGCCGGGTCGGGCACCGCCAGCGGGCCGATGACCTCGCCGCAGGGGGCGTCGGGCTCGTACCACAACGGGACGACGAACAACGGCGCGCCGGTGCGGATGGCGAGCAGGGCCGGCCCCGCCGGCATGCGCGTACGCCCGCCGAAGAACGTCACCTCGACGCCGCGCCGCGACAGGTCCCGGTCGGCCAGCAGCGGGACGATGTGGCCCTTGGCGAGGCGGTCGGCGAGCTCGTCGAGGAC
The DNA here is from genome assembly GCA_023437285.1 of Actinomycetes bacterium. Classification (GTDB taxonomy): domain Bacteria; phylum Actinomycetota; class Actinomycetes; order Mycobacteriales; family Micromonosporaceae; genus Luedemannella. The sequence continues at coordinate 10,743 of JAEZGP010000526.1, forward strand.
GGGCCGGTCGCCGCCGGTGAGCGGCAGGATCTCCATGCCCAACGACTCGCGGAACGCCACGAACCGCCGGTAGACCGACTCAGGCTTGAGCCGCTCGGCGACCGTCGTCATGGGCGTACCGCCGCCGACGAGCCAGGCCCCGGCCGCGTCCCAGTTGCCGGAGTGCGACAGGGCCGCGATGGCGCCCGTGCCGGCCTCGTACGCCTCGCGCAGCCGGTCGCCGCCGGCCAGCCGGAAGTTCATCCGCTGGGCGTGCGTCGTGGACGGCAGCCGGAACGCCTCCAGCCAGTACCGGGCGTACGAGCGGACCGCGTCGCGGACCAGCAGGTCGAATTCGGCGGCGGGCAGGTCGGGGCCGACGACGCGGCGCAGGTTGCCGGCCAGGCGCTGTACGCCGGGGCCCCGCCGCCGGGTGGCCC
>JAEZGP010000559.1 GCA_023437285.1 Actinomycetes bacterium
CCTGCCGGCGGGCCGGTCGGGGCGGGCCCGCAGGCGACCGAAGCGCCGCCGCGGCCGGCGGGGCGGGTGGATCGCCTCCACGGTGGCACCGGACAGCTCCGGCGCCTCGCCGAGCAGGCGCAGTAGCTTCAGCGGCTGCGGGCTGCGCACCGCGACGACGCTGCGCAGGTCGTCGTTGGGTACGCCGAACCAGGTCACCCCGGCCGCGTCCAGGACGGCCGTGACCTCGTCGAACGTACGCCGGCGCAGGTCGATCGGGGACACGTCGGTAACCACCCGGGCCGACACGGGACGCCCGCCCTCCCAGCAGCGCCGCGTACTGCCGACCGCCGCGCGTCGCGCGCGCCGCTGGCGGAAGATCTGCCGGACGATGCGCTGCTGGCGCTGCCGGGAGAACTGCTCACGTAACCAGCGCCGCGGACGGCGTGGCAGCAGCCGGAAGACGAAAAGGGCAAGCTCGGACAGAATCCCCCACGGCACGCTGGATTCAACGACCGCGCCGGAGCGCGGACACGCGCCGTCACACGCGCTGCTCGCGCACCTCGGTGACCTCGCTGGCCGGCGCCCAGCCCTGGTAGACGCCGAAGTCGAACTCCTCCAGGCCCAGCGCCTGCGCTACCGGGTACTTCCCGCCGGTGTACTCCACCCGCAGCCAGCCCTGCTGCTCGGCCAGGATGATGAACGGCTCGCCCCGCCAGCGGCACGTGGTGCGCACGTAGGCGAAGTCGGTGACGTCCTTGGCGAGGACAATGCGCAGGTACCGTCCGACGCGTACGGGGGCGAACCCGTTCTCCGGTTCGGTCGCGTACAGCCGCATCTCGTCGCCGTCCGGGCTGGCCTCGTACTCCTTGCCCTGCCAGGTGGCCACGTAGCCGTCACGCACGGTCAACCACCCGCCCGCCGCCAGCGCGGCCCGTCCGCGTCGAACGTCGCTACCAGGGTCGCGTCGCCGTCGGCGTCGAGCCGCCACAGCGTCGCCCCGTGCGGCAGCCGCACACTGTCGACCTTGAACTCGGCGATGACCTCGCCGTCGCCCGGCGCGAACCCGTTGCCCCTAAACGGCGGCCGCTCGATCACCCAGCCCTGCATGGCGCGCATGGCCGCCTCGTGCGGGCCGCCGTACGGGATGCGGTACAGGTCGCCGCGGTGGGCCAGCCAACGCAGGACGTACACCTCCCGGTCGTCGGGGCGGATCTCCGAGCCGGGGTATCCCAGGCCCAGCGACGAGTAGAGCTGGCGGGGCGTGGTCAGGTGGTCGACCTCGCTGAGCCGGTTGACGAACCCGTGCACGCGGTCGTACCCGCGCTCCAGGTAGATGGGCACCTGGCTGGCCGCGATGGGCTTCTGCATGACGGTCAGCCGGTCGCGCTGGTTCGTACCCATGATGGAACTGCTGGCGGGGGCGGCCGGCGCGGGATTGGCGAGCACGACCTCGCCGGCCGGCTCGGCGCGCAGGCCCACGTCGGTCGCCCAGGAGGCGAGGGCGACGATCTGGCTGCCCGGCAGGGTCGCGCCGACGGGCGTACCGGGGTTGACCGCGAACGCGATGTCGGCGTCGGGCCACGCCCCGATGAGCTGCACGAACCGGAAGCTCAGCGAGGCGGTCTCGGCGCCCAACCGGCCCCGCATGTGCTCGGTGAGCCGCTCCGGCGAGGTGAACACGGAGATGAACGTCTCGCCGTCGAGCTCCTCGAGCTGCCACGGGAACGCCGGGTCGGCGGGCAGCATGTGCGGCGACGTGCCGACCGGTACGGGCACCACGACGCGCGCCAGCAGGAGGGTGGACAGGAACTGGTCGGTGTTGTTCTCCTCGGCCGCCAGCAGCAGCGCGGATTCCGTCTGGTTGGCCGGCGTGAAGCCCGCCGCCCACGTGTCGGCGGCCGACGTGTACCCACGCGGTTCGGTGCGCGTCGCGGCGGACGACGCCGGCCGGTCGCTCTCGTCCGCCCGCGCATGGGGCGGCGCGTTCTCGGCGGCGGGTCCGGGCTCGACGGGTTCGGCGCGGGCCGTCTCCGGCCCGGCGGCCGCGGACCCGGCAGGCGTCGACCCAGCGGACGTGAGCTCGGCAGGCGTCGGCTCGGCGGACGCGGACCCAGCGGGCATGGGTTCGGCGGACGTTGACCCAGCGGGCGTGGGTTCGGCGGCCAGCCAGGCGGCGATGGTCGCGTCCGTGCGGGCGGTGTCGATGCGGGCACGCGCGTACGGCGAGGCGTGGTTCGCCGTACCGTGCTCGGCCTCGTCGGGGCCAGACTCCTGGAGGTCGGACCCGTGACGATCGGCCCGCTCACGGTCCGCCCCATCGCGGTCGCTCTTGTCGCGGTCGCTCTTGTCGGCGTCGGTCGTGGCGCGGTCGGTCCTGTCGGCGTCGGTCGTGGCGCGGCCGGGCTCGGGGTCGGCGGTGCGGCTTTCGGTCGGCGCGGCGGAGGTCGTGGCGGCCGGCCCGTCGGCGGCCCAGGTGTCAGGCGACTCGTTGCGCCAGGCAGCCAGCAGTTCGGCGGCGCGACGCTGGGTCTCCGGCCGCGGGCCGACAATGGTCTCCGCCCATTCCGGGGCGGGCGACTGTGGCGCCACGGCCGGCGGGGCGTCGCTGTCGACCACCTCAGCGTCGATCATGGGTGGCGCTTCGGCGGGTGCGGGGTCCGCGGCCGCGTGCGACGGTGCCCGTACGGGTGCGGCGGCCCGAGGGTCGGCGTCACGGGTGCGCCACGCCGGGTACACGTGGTCGTCGTCGCCGCCGGACGGGTCCGAAGGCGCGGCTGGGCGGGCCGGTTCGAACGCGGAGAATCCGGCCGGGCTGGACGGCTGTGTCCACGGCGGATCGGGCGGCACGGCCGGCCGCGCGGGGGCCGCGAAGAACCCCACGGCCCGCTCGTTAGCGCCGGTCTGGCCCCCC
>JAEZGP010000056.1 GCA_023437285.1 Actinomycetes bacterium
TAGATGTGTATAAGACACACCCTCAGCCCACCACGACCGCCGCGACCGCCTCGCCGGCCGGCTTGGCCGTCGCGCGCTTGCGGGCCCGATGGGCCGCCACGTGCGAGCGGGTCGCGCAGCGCTCCGAGCAGAACCGGCGGCAGTTGTTCGACGACGTGTCGAGATAGACGTTGCCGCAGCGGACGTCGGCGCACACGCCGAACCGGGCACTGCCGAACTCGCACAGCCAGACGGCCAGCCCCCACGCGGCGCCGACCAGATACTCGTTCGACACGGAGGAGCCCCGGCTCGTCACGTGCATATGCCAGGACGCGGCGTCGTGGCCCGAGATGCGCGGCTGCACCGGCTGCATCTCCAGGATCGCGTTGAGCGCGGCCACGGCCTGCCCGTCGCGGCCCGACGAGCCGTGCTCGAACACCTCCCGCAGGCGCCGCTGGGCGCGCTTGAGCGCCGCGAGGTCGCGTTCCGACACCTCGTCGGCCTGCCAACTCTGCTCGCCGAAGAACACCCGTAGGTCGTCGAGCGTCTCGATCCGGGCATTCACGAGATCAACGGCGGTCCGGGCGTAATCGTCGAACTTCACGCGTTAAAGGTAGTGGTGCGGCGCACATCGGGCGAGTCGAGCCGCGGGCGTCGCCCGGCCGGCCGCTCACCCGGCGGGCACGACGGGCGATACGCTCGGCCTATGCTGCGATCTGTGATCTTGGCGGCCGCCCGGTCGGGCCGCGTCGAGAGGCTCGTGGAGACCGCCCCGCTCAGCCGCGACGTCGTCCGGCGGTTCGTGGCCGGCACCGACCAGTCCGACGCGCTGCGGGCAACCCGGGAACTCGCCGACGCCGGCCTCGCCGTCACCCTCGACAACCTCGGCGAGGACACCGTCACCCCCGCCCAGGCCCAGGCCACCCGCGAGGAGTACGAGCGCCTGCTCGGCGCCCTGGCCGAGGCCGAACTGGCCGCCGTGGCCGAGGTCAGCGTCAAGCTCAGCGCGCTCGGGCAGCGCTTCGACGAGAAGCTCGCCTACGACCACGCGCGCGCCATCTGCGTGGCGGCCAGCGCCGCCGGCACCACGGTCACCCTCGACATGGAGGACCACACCACCACCGACTCCACGCTGGACATCCTGGCGCGGCTGCGGGAGGAATTCCCGGCCACCGGCGCGGTCCTGCAGGCGTACCTGCGCCGCACTGAGGACGACTGCCGCGCGCTGGCCGGCGCGGGATCGCGCGTCCGGCTGTGCAAGGGGGCCTACCGGGAACCGGAGACGGTCGCCTACCAGTCCGCCCTCGACGTCGACCTCGCCTACGTACGGTGTATGAACATCCTCATGTCCGGGTCCGGCTACCCGATGCTGGCCACGCACGACCCGCGGCTGGTGGCCATCGGTGAGGACCGCGCCAAGTGGTACGAGCGCTCGGCGGACACGTTCGAGTTCCAGATGCTCTACGGGGTACGCGACGTCGAGCAGCGTCGGCTCGCCGAGCAGGGCTACACGGTGCGCACCTACGTGCCGTACGGCACGGAATGGTACGGCTACATGATGCGCCGGCTCGCCGAGCGGCCCGCCAACCTGGCCCTGTTCCTGCGGGCGCTCGGCTCCCGCACCTAGCCCGCCCGGCGTCGCTCAGCGGATCTGCTTATCCGAGCTGCTCAGCCAGTGCGACGATGATGCCGCCCGGCCCGCGCAGGTAGCAGAGCAGGTAGCTGTTCTCGAAGCGGGTCACCTCGCCGACGAGTTCAGCGCCGTGCGGACGCAGCCGGGCAAGGGTCTTCTCGAGGTCGTCGACGGCGAACATGACCCGGTGCAGGCCCAGCGTGTTCGGCGGCGCGACGCGCGGCGTGGCCGCGATCGCCTCCGGATGGTGGTATTTCGTGAGCTCCAGCCGGCCCGCCGCGTCCGGGATGCGCATCATCGCGATCTCGCTGCGCATGTCGTCGAGGCCCACGACCTTGCCCGCCCAGCTGCCTTCGATCGGCATCCTGGCTTCCAGCTCCATGCCGAGTTCGGTGAAGAAGGAGACCGCGGCGTCGAGATCATCGACGACGATGCCGACATTGTCCATGCGCTGAATCGTCATGCCGGCACCGTAGCGGCCGGGTCCGACACCGTCGGCCAGCCAGGCTCGACTGGCCGACGGTGGGGTCGGCCGCCGGCTCAGCTGGCCGACGGCGGGCCGGCGCCCCGGGGGCGGGCGTTGACCCGGGCCGCCACCCGGTCGACCGCCTGCCGGTAGTCGTCGAGCGGCGACATGGCGCTGGCCAGCCGCAGGTGCGGCAGCGCGTCCGTGTGCCGGTTGAGCCGCTCCAGCGTGCGACCCAGCACGTGGTGGGCGTAGTGGTCGGTCGGGTCCCGCTCGATCAGGGCACGCAGCTCGACCTCGGCGCGGCGCAGCTGCGCGGAGGCGAAGTACGCCAGGGCCAGCTGCAGGCGCACCGACGCGTTGCCGGGCTCGGCCACGAGCAAGGGCTGCAGGATCCGGGCGGCCTCCTGCGGGTCGCCGGCCTCCATGAACAGCTCGGCCCGCCGGTACTCCTCGACGTAGTCCATGCCCTCACCTCTTCCGCCGGTCAACCTCACGGATCGATCAACCTCACCGCTGCCGGGGGTATTCCGCCATCCCGGCGGCGACCGGCCCGGCGGACGGGGCGTCGCCGGTGCGCACGTGGCGCGCGGTGGTCCTGCGTCGCCCTGGGGAGCCGGGCTGCCGGGGCGTCAGGTGGCGTCGGTGTCGTAGCGCTGCGGCGGGGCGGCGGCGGGGACCTCCGGCGCGGAGGTGCCGGTGCTCGTGGTGCCGCCGCTCGCGCCGTTGCCCGTCGCGCCGGTGGCCGGGCTGCGGCCGGGGGAGCCGCGTAGGCCGCTCACGCTGCCGTTGACGTCCTCGGTCACCTTGCGGAGGTCGCCGATCGCCTCGTCGATCGGGCGGCGCAGCGCGGCCTCGTCCTCCTCGGTGAGGAGGTGCTTGCGGATGAACGTCTTCGGGTTGAGATCCTCGACGCGGACCTCGGTGCCCAGCTCGCGGGACAGGTCGGTGGTGGCATTGCGGGCCATGTTGCGCAGCGTGCGGATCATGCGAAGGCCGTCGGCGATCGCCTTGGGCAGCCGCTCGGGGCCGAAGATGAACAACGCCAGCAGCAACAGGACGGCGATCTCCCACCAGTTCAGGTTGTCGAACACCGCTCCTCCTCCCGGCGCGTGCCGCGGTCGCGAGGCCAGACTACGCACGGGCACGCCCTGCGCGCGAGGCCCCCGGCGTGGAACATCTACTTCGCGTCAGCTACCAGGGTCACCTGGGCCGATGCCGTCGCGCCGTCCCGGCGGTACGTGACGGATATCACGGTTCCCGGATCGTACCGGCGGACCAGCGCGATCAGGTCCGTGGCCGTGTCGATCGGATGCGTACCGAGCCTGGTCACGACGTCGCCGGCGCGCAGGCCGGCCTTGGCCGCCGGGCCGCCGGCGTCCACGTCGGCGAGGCGAACGCCGCCGCCGGAGCCGCGGTAGGAGGTCTGCAGGTTGGCGCCGATGACCGTCCGGCGGGCCTTGCCGAAGTCGATGATCTCGCCGGCGATGCGGCTGGCCTGGTTCATCGGGATCGCGAAGGCCAAGCCGATGTTGCCGCTCTCGTCGGCGCCCGACGACAGCGATTTGATCATCGAGTTGATGCCGACGACCCGGCCGCTGACGTCGAACAGCGGGCCGCCCGAGTTGCCGTGGTTGACGGCCGCGTCGGTCTGGATGGCCGCGTAGTAGCGGGTCGTGCCGGTGCCGTCGCTGCTCTCGATGGTGCGGTCCAGCGCGCTCACGATCCCGTACGTCACGGTGCCGGTGAGCGCGAACGGCGAGCCGATGGCGAGCACGGGGTCGCCGACCGCGATGGCGTCGGAGTCGCCGAGTTCCACGGGGACCAGGTCGGTGCGCTCCACTTTGAGCACCGCGAGGTCGGACTCGGGCTCGCGGCCCACGACGCGGGCCGCCGCCGAGCGGTCGTCGGAGAACGTCAGCCGGATGCCCTCGGTGCCCGCGTCGCCGAGCACATGATCGTTGGTGAGCACGTAGCCGTCGGAGGAGATCACGAAGCCCGAGCCCAGGTTCTCGCCCTGGCCGGCCTCGGCATGCACCGTGACGACACTGGGCATCACCCGGTTGATGACACCAGCGAGGGAGTCAGGGGGCCGCTGCGCGAGCGCGGGCGTCGAGGCCGGGGGGCGGCCCAGCACGGTCTGCGCGCCGGCCGGCGAGTTGCTCGCCACCACGAACCCCAGCGCGCCACCGAGCGTGCCCGCGAACAGCGCGCTGACCGCCGCGATGATCACCACCACGCTCAACCGGGCGCCGCGCGCCGGCGGCGGCTGCGTGGACGCCTCCGGCGGGGGCGGTACGGGCGACTGCGTCACCAGGCGCGTCGGTGATCCCGGATCCCGCCAGGGGTCCCGTAGCGCATCCGACCACCACGCCGAGCCATGGTTGTCCCCAGTCACCGGCCCACCTCCCGTCCTCCCGGTTCCAGGATGGCACGTGGCGGCACTGTCCTACCCAGACTCCCGTTCTCTAGGCTTCAATGCGCTGGTCGTCCCGTTGCCACCAGGGGAGGTTTCTCATCACCGCCGTCACCCATGACCCGCCTTCGCCCTCGACGCACGATTTTGTCGAGGCGTACGCGCCGCTGCACCCGGCGGTGCGCGCGGCGATGGCGGCCGCCCGCGAGGTGGGCGTCGTGGCGCTGCCAGCCGGCGCGGGAGCGGCATTGCGGCTGCTCGCGGCGGTGGCGCAGGCGCGCACGGTGGTGGAGATCGGCACCGGGACCGGGGTGAGCGGGCTGTGGCTGCTCGGCGGCATGCGGGCCGACGGCGTGCTCACGACGATCGACGCCGAGCCCGAGCACCAGCGGCTGGCGCGGCGGGCGTTCGCCATGGCCGGCTACGCGCCGGGCCGGGCCCGCATCATTACGGGCCGCGCCCTCGACGTGCTGCCGCGGCTGGCCGACGGCGGCTACGACCTGGTGTTCGTCGACGGCCTGGTGGGGGAGTACGCGGCCTGCGTGGTGGCGGCCCGCCGCCTGCTGCGCCCCGGTGGGCTGCTGGTGCTCAACCGGGTCTTCGGGGCGGGCGGGCGGGTGACCGACCCGGCCGCCCGCGACCCGGACACGGTAGCGCTGCGGGAGATCGCCCGGCAGTTGCGCGACAGCGAGGAGTGGCTGCCGGCGATCCTGCCCAGCGGCGAGGGCATGCTCTGCGTGGTGAAGCGCTAGAGCGTGGCGAGCCAGCGGGTCAGCATGCGCACGCCCCAGCCGGTGGCGCCCTTGACCAGGGGGCCTTCGGTCGTCTCGATCCAGGACGGGCCCGAGATGTCCAAATGTGCCCAGCGTTCGGCGGCGTCGCCGACGAATTCCCGCAGGTACAGCGCGGCGGCCACGGCCTGTGGCCCGGACGGCATGTTGGTGACGTCGGCGACGTCGCTGGCCAGGCCGGACACGTAGTCGTCGGCCAGCGGCAGCCGCCACATGGTCTCGCCCACGTCGTCGCCGGCCCGGGTCAGCGCCGCGGCCAGGTCGTCGTTGGGCGTGAACAGCGCCGCCGTGCGCCGGCCGAGGGCGACCCAGGAGCCGCCGGTGAGCGTGGCGACGTCGACGATGAGGTCCGGGTCCAGTTCGTCGACGGCGTACGCGAGCGCGTCGGCCAGCACGAGCCGGCCCTCGGCGTCGGTGTTCTGGACCTCGGAGGTGAGCCCGCCGTAGTGGCGGATCACGTCGCCGGGCCGCATCGCCGACCCGCTGATCATGTTCTCGGCCAGCGGGGCGAGCGCGGTAACCCGTACGCCCAGGTTGAGCTTGGCCGCGGCGAGCGTGGCGCCGCTGATGGCGGCCGCGCCCCCCATGTCCTTGCGCATGAGTTTCATGCCGTCCAGCGGCTTGATCGAGATGCCGCCGGTGTCGTAGGTGATGCCCTTGCCGACGAGCACAACGTGGATCTTGGCGCCGGGCGGGGCGTAGTCGAGGCGCAGCAGCCGGGGCGCCCGCGCGGAGCCGCCGCCGACCGCGAGCAGTCCGCCGAAGCCCAGATCGGCCAGCTCGCCCTCGCCGATGACGGTGAGGTCGAGGTGCGCGACATCGCGGGCGGCCCGGGCGACGGTCTTGATGAACCAGCTCGGCGATTTGTCCAGGCTTGAGGTGTTCGTCAGATCGCGGGCCAGGATAGTGGCCTCGGCCAGGGCGCGCGCCTCGGCCAGCGCGGCGTCCGCGCCGTCGGCGCGGGGCAGCACCACGGTCCGCAGGGTTGGCGCGGTGGCCGGGTCGTCGGCGCCGACCCGGTACCGGTAGCTGCCGAGCCAGGCGCCCTCGGCGAC
>JAEZGP010000578.1 GCA_023437285.1 Actinomycetes bacterium
CGCGTGCCCGCGTCCGTCGGGCCCGGCAGGGGCCCGCCGCCGCGGCCAAGCGGTACCAGGAAGCGGGTCCCGGCCGCCTGGGCATGACAGGACCACTCAGATCCGTCTATCCCCGACTACGGTCGTCAATATGGTCAGTGATCGATCTCAGCTCGCTGCGTTCCTCCGCTCCCGGCGTGACCGGCTCACGCCGCGGCAGGCCGGCATCGTGCCGCTGCCCGGCGAGCGGCGGGTACCGGGCCTGCGCCGCGAGGAGCTGGCTCTGCTGGCCGGGGTCAGCGCCGATTACTACAGCCGCCTCGAGCAGGGCCGCCAGGCGAACATCTCCCGTGAGGTGCTCGACGCGCTCGCCCGGGCGTTGCGCCTCAGCGACGTGGAGCGGGCTCACCTGTACGACCTCGCCGCGCCCCACGCGGCCCGTGACCGGGCGCCCGTCGATCGCCCGCAGCGGCCGGACCCGGGGCTGTTGCGGGTGCTCAGCATGCTCGATCACGTCCCGGCGCTGCTCATCGGCCGGCGTGGGACCGTGCTGGCCCGCAACGCGCTGTTCAGCGCCGTGTACGGGCACAGCTTGGATCCGGGTACGTCGTGGCCGCACTTCTTGCTGCTGGACCCGGAGGCCCGGGAGCGCATCGACGACTGGGAGGGCGGTGCCCGGGCCATCATCGCCGGGATGCGGCGTGAGGCGGCCCGCTATCCGCAGGACCGTCGCCTGCAACGCGACATTGAGCAGTTGCGCAGGGCCGACCCGGACGTCGAGCGCTGGTGGGGCGATCACCGGGTCGGCGAGTACTCGTCGGGCCACCGGCGCATCCGCCACCCGGTCGCCGGCGTCCTGGACTTCGACGTCGAGCTGGTCGTCGCCCCGCGCGACGACAGTCAACACGTCGTCATCTACACCGTCGAGCCGCACTCGCCGACGGCGCGCACCCTGCCGCTGCTGGCCGCCTGGGGCTCCGACCGGGCGGAGGCCCGCAACTTCTGAGAGCAACGTCGTCCAAGGCAAGGCTCGACCGAACGGATCGGTATGCATTCACCATTCGTGCGAAACACCAGAAGCGAACCGGCGACCCGGTGGTCCAGTGGGTCGAACCCGGCAGCGGGATTCTCGGTGACTTCGCCCGTACGCCGGAAGAAGAGGCCGCGTGAGCGTGGCGGTGGCGTGATGTGGTCCGCCAGGGTTTTTACCGTCCTTCTGCTAGCGCTGTCGAGCCTTTTCTTCAACGTTTCGCAGGCCCATGCGCAGGGCGCCGGGCCGTCCCCTATCGACCCCGTTCGGGGTGATCTCGATACGGTCGACCGGGAGACGCCGTGGGGGCCGTTGTCGCAGTACGACCGCAACCTTCTGATCAACGTGGCTTGGGCGAATCTCTGGGAAGGGCCGACCAGCGGCAAGATCGCCGACCGGTCGGCGAATCCGCGGGTTCAGGCGGTCGCCCGGCAGCTGATGCACGAACATCACGCTCTCGAAGAGGCGACCCAGGAAGTCGCTGATCAGCTCGATTTCACTCTTCCCGACCGGCCGAACCCCCTGCAGGAAGCCTGGATAAGCGACATCCTGGGAAGGACCGGCGGTGATGCCGACGCGGCGTGGGCGAATATCACCCGCCAGGCTCACGGCACCATATTCATGCTCATCTCGCAGGTGCGTGCGCAGACCCGCAATGACGTGATGCGGGCGTTCGCGCAGAAGGCGAACGAGACGGTGCAACGCCACATGACGTTGCTGGAGAGCACCGGTCTCGTACGGGCGAACGCTTTGTACGTCGGGTCCGCCGACATGGCCCCCCACCAGCCCATGCCGGATCGAAACGAGATCCTGGCGGGGGTGGCGGCCGCACTCGCCGTCGCCGCTCTCACCGTCATGCTTGTCCGGGCGCTGGCGCGCTACGAGCCCCGGGCGGCATCCGAATGACGACCGTCGACATTCTCGCTGCGGGCATCGACGGGCACGACTCCGGGGTCCGACAGGTGGCCGCGCTCACCGCCCGGCTGGCGTACCTGCTGATGTGCCTGACCCTGTGCTGGGGCGTGCTGACCGCGACCGGTTGGGTCCGCCGGGCGACCGGGCACCAGGCGCTGCGCGGCGGGCACATGGTGCTGGCCGCGTTCACCCTGGCGATGGGCTGCACGCACGCCGTTTCGCTGGTCTTCCTCGACGAGAAGGTGATCTCCCGCCTGGGCCTGGTGGTTCCCTTCCTCAACGGACAGTGGCGGCACGCACTCGGCATCATCGCGTTGGACCTCATGCTCGCGATCGGCGTGACCGCCGGCCTGCACCGGCTCTTCCGCTACCGCAACTGGCTGCGGTTCCACCAGCTCGCCTACGTCGCCATCGCGCTCGCCATGGTGCACTCGTGGGCCGGCGCGTGGGCCAACGCCGATATCGACATCTGGTGGATGGGCGGGCTGACGGCCGCGGTGCCGGCGGTCGTCCTGACCGTCCTGCGGTTCGCGCCGCCGGCAACGCTGATCCGGGTCGGGCTGATCGACGGTGAGACGGCCGCTCCGGTCCGTCTGGACCGGACGAACCCGGTCGAGATCAGCGTCGACAACCAGCGGTGCCACCGGTACGGCTTCTGCCAGACGGAGGCGCCGGAGATCTTCCAGCTCCGCGAGGACGGCCGCCTGCAGTACAAGCGCCATCCCGACCTCAGCCGTAACGAGCAGGTCTGGTCCGCGGCACGCGCGTGCCCGATGCGGGCGATACAGCTCAAGGGGGCCGAACTGAAAGCCGTCGAGAAATGACCCGGATAGTCATCGTCGGTGCCGGACTCGCCGGCCTGCGGGCCGCGGAACGCCTGCGGGAACTCGGCCACCGCGACGAGATCGTCATCCTCAACGCCGAGGACTCCATGCCGTACCACCGGCCGGCGCTGTCCAAGCAGTTCCTCACCGGCGAAGCGAACGCCGCCGACCTGCGCATCGACCCGTTGGAGGAGCTGGACGCGGTGTGGCGGCTCGCCACCCCCGTGCACCGGCTCGATCCCGGGCGCCGGATCCTGCACCTGCCCGGCGGCGAGGAACTCGGCTACGACGGGCTGATCATCGCGACCGGGGTGGAGGCCCGCCGGGTCAACGGCGGCCAACACGGCAATCCGCGCGTCGTCACCCTGCGTACGATCGCCGACGGCAAGCGGCTGCAACGCGCGCTGGCCGGCAACCGGTTGCCCGTAGTGGTGCTGGGCAGCGGCTTCACCGGCTGCGAGATCGCCTCCAGCCTGCGGCACATGTCGCGCGAGGTGACCCTGATCGGCCGGTCGAAGAGCCTGATGGCCGGCCTGCTCGGTCCGCGGTTGGGCAGCCAACTGGTGGAACTGCACCGGTACCACGGGGTGGATCTGGCGCTGGGCGCCGGCATCGAGGAATGGTCGCTGGGTTCGCGCAGCGTCACGGTACGGCTCAGCACCGGTCGGGTCATCGAGGCGGCGTGCGTTGTCGTCGCGGTCGGCTCGGTGCCGTCCATCGCGTGGCTGCGGGACTCCGGCGTACCGGTGGACGAAGGGGTGCTGTGCGGGCCGACCTGCCACGTGGACGGCTTCGACGACATCGTGGCGGCCGGTGACGTCGCGCAGTGGCCCAACCTGCGCTTCGACCGGGCGCCCCGCCGCGTCGAGCACTGGACGAACGCCATCGAGATGGGGCGGGCCGCGGCCGAGAGCCTGCTCGCCGGCCGGGGCTCGGCGGCGCCGTTCATGCCCGTACCCCGGTTCTGGTCCGAGCAGCACGGCATGCGCATCCAGGCCGCCGGCGTGCCCGCACTCGGCGGCGACCGGGTCACCCTGCGCGAGCTGAGCACCGGTGGCCGGTCGGTGACCGGGTACGTACGCGCGGGGCGGCTGGTGGGCGTCGTCGGCTTCAACAGTTCCAACGCCGTCCTCGCGTACGGTGACGAACTGGCGCGGCAGGCGCCGCTCGCCGCCAACGAGACGCCGTCGCCGGCCCGGCGGTCGCGGCGCCTCTCCTTCACCGAAGCCGTACGGACGGCGAACCGATGAGGTATCTGCTCGGGGCCCTCATTCTGCTGCTCACCGCCGGTGCGGTCACGCTCCTGTCGAAACGGGACCCGGACGCCTCCGGGCCGGTCCACACCGACCGTCGGATCGTGTCCGCTCCGGCCACCGCTGCTCCGGCCCCGAGCCAGTCGACCCAGCCGTCTGCGGCGGGAGGTCCGGTCTCGGTCGGCTTCACCCTGCTGGACGGCAAGCTCTATCTGGTCACGGCCAAGACCAGGAAAGCGGCCGAGCGGGTCGCGGCCCTCCGCCAGCCGGTCTTCACCTGCGGCGCCGAGGCCGGTCCGAAAGGCGATCTCGAGGCGTGGCCGATGCGCAACGCCGGCGGTGGCGGCGTCCTGCCCGGCGTCGCCGAAGACGGAACCCTCCTAACCGCACCCCACGACGGCAGTCCCGTGTCCTGCACGGTGCAGGACGGCGGACGCGGGTGACAACCAGTGGAGTACGCGTATGAGTTCAGCAGATGACACCCGCCCCGAACACCCGGGCGGACGCCCGGTCGGATCCCGCTTCGGCGGCTGGTCGGACTACCAGGAGTGGGCTGAGCGCGATTTCCGCCCCCGCGACCCGGACGACGAGGTCGGTACGCACCCACCCGCCGCCCTGGTCGTCGAGGTGCTGACCTACCTGTCGCCGATCTCCCTGCCGGATCTGGAACGGGCCGGCGCCGAGAGTGCCCGCTGCCAGATCCATCCCGGCGGGGTCGACACCGACTCGGCCTGTGCCCGGGACGACATGATCGACATCCATCTGGACATCGACCTCGAGGCGTCGATGATCCGGCCCTACGTGCGTACCGGCGGGCGGGTCGAGGCGGCACACCCGCTGGAGTTCGAGACGGTCCTCAGCTCGACCGGCCTGCACGAGAACTGGTCCGGGGAATCCGAACTCGCCGGAGATCACCTGCAGCTGTGCGAGCACTGCGCGACGCCGCAGTCGGTGGCCGAGATCGCGGTTGCCCTGAACGCGCCCATCGGCGCGGTGAAAGTGCTGATCAGCGACGCGATCGACCAGGGCCTGCTGATGCTGCACGAGACGACTCCCATCTCCGACGGCCGGCCGCCGGTGGCGCTGCTCAAGCGCGTACACGCCAGCCTGGCGAAGCTCAGCTGACCGGACCGTCGCAGGAGTGACTGTGCCTATTTCATGGAAGCGCCCGAACGGCTGGCCCGTTCCCGCCCGGATCCTCGTGTTGCTGGCGATCCCGCTCGCCGTCGCCGGATGGGGCGGCACCGAGATGATCCGGCACGCCGCCGAACAGCGCTCCGCGGCCCAGGCTGACGCGGCGCTGGTCTCCCGTACGCAGGCCGTCGTGGACGTACTGACCGCGGTGCAGCGCGAGCGGGCCGCGTCGGCCGACGCGGCGCCCGAGGCCCGGGCGGCGACCGACGCGGCGATAACCGCCGCCGGGCTCGACCAGATCCGGCTCGACCAGCTCGCCGACATTCGGGACATCGTCGTGCCGGCCACGGCGATCGCCCGCTACACCGCCGTGACGGGTTCCCTGCTCGACCTTCTGGACACGTACCCGGCCCGGCTCAGCAGCGCGTCGCTGGCGGAGGCGCTGCGCGAAACCACCGCGCTGCGGCGGGCCAGAGAATACCTGGACCAGAACCGACTGCTGCTGCTCAGCGCCACGCCGTTGAACGAGTCGGCCACCACGCAGGCGCGGTCGGCCCTGTCCCTCGGGCTGCGGCCGGGCGTGCTCGATGAGGAGCAGAACCGCACCTGGACCAGGCTGGCGACCACGATGCTGCCGCCCTCCGGCGGGTTCCGGCCGGTCGTGCCACGTGCCCAGTGGGAAGCGGCCACCGGACCCGCGCTGACCGGCCTGGATCAGCGGATCGCCCAGCGGTCAACGGAGACGGCGGACCGGGCGGGGAAGGCGGCCGAGTCGGCCGGCGCGGCGCTGCTGACGACGGTTCTGGTCCTCCTGGTGGCCGGGGTGCTCGGCGCGGTCGGCGTCGTGGTGCTGCTGCGGCAGATCACCCGGCGGCTCACCGCGGTCAATAACGCGGCCGCCGAGCTGGCGAACCGCCGGCTTCCCGAGCTGTTGCGCGACATCCGGGACGGCCGGATCGAGGGGCAGCAGGCACCGTCGGTGGTACCGACGCTGCCTCAGGAGTTCGCCGCGGTGACGGACGCCTTCGGCGTGGTCTGCGCACAAGCGGTGGCCGCCGTGGGCGAACAGCGGGAGATGCGCTCCGGGTACGCGGAGGTGTTCACCAACATGTTCCGCCGTGGCCAGTCGCTCGTGCAGCGGCAGCTGCACCTCATCGAGCGGCTGGAGGCCGACGAAGAGTCGCCGAGTCAGCTGGCCAAGCTCTTCCAACTGGACCATCTCGTCACCCGCATGCGGCGCAACAACGAAAACATCCTGGTGCTCTCAGGGACGGAGGTGGTGCGCAAGGCAACGCAGCCGACGTCGGTGGAGAGCCTCCTGCAGGCGGCGAAGTCCGAAGTGGAGGCGTACTGGCGCGTCGAGGTCATCGACCCGCCCAAGGCGCACATCGCCGGCGCGGCGGCGAGTGATCTGGCCCGGACGCTGGCCGAGCTGATCGACAACGCGATCTCCTTCTCGCCGCCGGAGACGACCGTGTCGGTGCAGGCGCAGGTCCTGCGCGACGGCAGCCTGTCGATCGCCGTGATCGACGAGGGCATCGGCATGACCGACGACGAGGTCCGGGCTGCGAACGGGCGGCTGACCCGGCTGGGTTCGACGGAGCTCGTGCGGTCGCGTCGGGTGGGCCTGGTGGTGGTCGGCCGGCTGGCCGGACGGCACGGGTTCGGCGTGGAACTGCTCGGCGGTGACCAGGCGGTCGGCACGATCGCCCTGGTCAGCGTCCCGGCCGACCTCGTGGAGGGCGGCGAACGCCCGGGCTGGGCCGACCGGCGTCTCGCCCTGCAGGCCGCCGCCTCGCGGCGCCGCAAAGCGGAGACACCGGACGTCCAACATCCTGGCCCCGCTCCGGACCGCTCGCGGCAGGCGCCACCGCCGGACGTACCACCTTCTGGCCCATCGGCGGATCGCTCGCGGCAGGCGCCACCGCCGGACGTCCAACCCGCCGGTACGGCTCCGGAACGCTCCCGGCAGCTCGTCGAGCAGTCGCACACGGACATTCCCGACGACCTGCCGACGCGTACCCCTAACCGGCTGATCGGCAAGAACGCGGATCCGGCCAAGCGGGCCGCGTCGGGGTGGTTCAAAGCCCGCGACACGGCGGGGCAACCCCGGTCGGTGTCGGTCGCCGGCGAGGCGGCGGCGGCCCCGGACGGCTGGAGTGTGCTGTCCGAGTTGAGCGGTCCCCGGCACTACGACTACACCGACGACGGACTGCCGATCCGGCAGCGGGGCGCGCAACTGGTTCCCGGCAGCGCTCGGCGCGACGGCGGCCCACGCGAGATCATCCGTGACCCGGCGCGTACCCGGTCGCGCCTGAGCGGCTTCCAGCGCGGCGTGCGGAAAGCGAAGGACCCCGACCAGAGCCGCGTATCGCGGTGGGCCGCCCTCGGCAAGAGCAGAAAAACCTCAGCGAACACCATCGAATCGGAGTGACCGTGGACACCAAATCGTCGCCGAAAAACGAGTACGGCTGGCTGATCAACGACTTTGCGGGCCGGGTGCCCGGGGTGGCGCATGCCGTCGCGGTGTCCGCCGACGGGTTGTTGCTCGCGGCCTCCGACGACCTCGCGAGCGACCGGGCCGACCAGCTGGCGGCGGTCGCCTGCGGCCTGGTCAGCCTGGCCGACGGCGCCGCGCAGTGCTTCGACGCCGGCAACGTCAACGAGACCATCATCGAGATGGACGGCGGCACCATGCTGCTGATGTCGATCAGTGACGGGTCGTCGCTGGTGGCGCTCGTCGACCCGGCGGAGGACGTCGGACAGATCGCGTACGAGATGGCCCTGCTGGTGGACCGGGTGGGCCGGACATTGACCCCCGCCGCCCGCGACGACAACGAGTTGCGGTCGAAGCTGGTCGCCCACCGGGCGACCGAGGCTCGGAGCTGACCATGACGAAGACCAGCAGCGAAGGCACCACGAGGCGCGGCGCAACCGTGACCTCGGTGAAGATCGTGGTGGCGGGCAGCTTCGGGGTGGGCAAGACCACGATGGTCGGCGCGGTCTCGGACATCAAACCGCTGACCACCGACGCCATGATGACCCTGGCGAGCACCAACGTCGACGACATCGCCCGCATCCCGCTGAAGGCCACCACCACGGTCGCGATGGACTTCGGCCGCGTCGAACTCGACGACGACCTGCTCCTCTACCTGTTCGGCACACCGGGCCAGGAGCGTTTCTGGTTCATGTGGGACAGCCTGGTGCGCGGGGCGATCGGCGCCGTCGTGGTGGTCGACACCCGACGGCTCGCGGACTCGTTCACGTCGATCGACTTCTTCGACAACCGAGGCATCCCGTACGTGGTGGTGGTGAACAAGTTCGACGGCATCCTGCACCACCCGGTCGAAAGCGTGCGCCGCGCGATGGCCCTCGACCCCGCCATCCCGGTCGTCTGCTGTGACGCCCGCGTACGCGGCGAGGTCAAGAGCGTACTGCTGACACTGCTCGAGTACGCGATCTCGCAGTCGGAGGAGGCCCATGTCGAGCCGACCGCGGTCTGAGGGGGTCGCGCCAGCCGGGCGGATCCTCGACCTGACCATCGAGCGGCTGCGGGAGGTGCTGGCGCGCCACGATGTGCTGATCATCGTCTTCTACGCCGACTGGTGTACGCCCTGCCGCAGCTTCCGGGAGACCCTGGCCGCCGCCGCGGAAGAGCACCGGGACGTGGGGTTCGCCCTGGTGGATGTCGAACGGCAGGTCGAACTCGCCAAGGCGTTCCAGGTCGGCGCCGTTCCCAAGATCGCCATGCTGCGCAGCGGCGCGATGGTCTTCTCGCACGAGGGGGAGCTCACCGACGAGGCCCTCACCGACCTGGTGGAGCAGGTACGCCGGCTCGACATGGCCGAACTGAGGCGAACCGCCGCGCGGCGGACCGGACGCGACGATGGCCACTGAGGTCCCGCACATCCCCGTCCTGGACGGCGGCGTGCGGCTGCGCGAGCGGTTCCGGGTCGAGGCGCCGACCTGGTGTGCTCCGCCGCCGGCCGACCCGTTGGGGCCGGTCGACCGGCTGCCGCTGATCGTCGCGACGCTGCTGGCCGCCGGCGCCCTCGTCCTGGTCAGCCTCCAGCATGGCGGCAAACCGGCGCTGCTGCTCGCCCTCGGCCTGGCGCTGGGCTTCACGCTGTTCCACTCGCACTTCGGCTTCACGTCCGGGTGGCGGCAGCTGGTGACCGTCGGCAACGGCCAGGCGCTGCGCGCGCAACTGCTGCTGCTCGGCGTCGCCGCCACCATGATCACGATCGTCCTCGCCGGCCAGCTGGCGGTCTTCGACCCGGTCACCCGCCCCACGGCGATCCCTATCGGCCTGGCATTGCTGATCGGCGCCACCCTCTTCGGCATCGGGATGCAACTGGCCGGCTCATGCGCCTCCGGCACCCTCTTCGCCGTCGGCGCCGGCCAGTCGTCCATCGTGCTCAGCCTCGGCGGCTTCGTGGCCGGCCAGACGCTGTGCATCTGGGCGTACCCGGCGGTGCAGAAGTTGCCGGCCGGCCCGGGGCTGCTGCTGGCCGACCGGGTCGGCTGGATCGGCTCCAGCGCGGTCACCTGGGTGGCGCTGTTGCTGGCCGGCGGGCTCACGTGGCACGTACAGCACAAACGCCGGCCACCGCCGGTGGCCCCGCCCCCGACCGCGCGCGGCCCGGCCCGCCTCTACCGCGGCACGTGGTCGCCCACCGCGGGAGCGCTCGTGCTGGGTGTGCTGGCCGGCCTGGTCTTCCTGGTCTCCGGCCGGGTCTGGGCCGTCGCGAGCGCGTTCGGCCTGTGGGGAACGAAGCTGCTGCAAGCGGCCGGCGGGCACCCCGAGCACTGGGCCTTCTGGCAACTGCCGGACAACGCGCGCCAACTGCAAGCGCCCCTGCTCACCGATCGACTGACCCTGACCAACCTGGGCATCATGATCGGCGCGGCGGTCGCCGCGGCGGCGGCCGG
>JAEZGP010000636.1 GCA_023437285.1 Actinomycetes bacterium
GGATCCGCCCGGTGTCGGTGCGGATCCTGCAAACCGCGCAGCAGGGGCCACTGTCAGGTCAGGATGAGGCGGAGCAGGCCCGAGGTGGTGTCGGCCGCGGTGGCCTGGACCAGGGCGACCGACTTCACCGGGATCGGGTCGTCCCCGGCCTTCGCGAACGCCGACGCGTCCACGAAGATGACCACGTTCGCGCCGTCCGGACCGCCGGCGGTCGCCCGCTGGAACTCGGGTTTGTCGCCGAGTGTGCCAGCGCCGGGGGTGTAGCCCGGGGTGGTGAGCGTGACGGTGTTGCCCTGCAGCTCGGTCGCGCCGTCCAGCGCGGCCGAGGAACGGATCATGTCGCCCAGCGTGGTGGCCGCGCTTGCCGAGGTGGTCTCCGCGACGATGCGGGCGGCAGCCTTCTCCGGCACCTGGTTGACCGCGATCGTGATCGAGGCGCCCGATAGCGCCTCAAGGATCTTCTTGATGTCTTCCTCGGGCTTGTCGGCCGGGCTGCTGTCGGGGTCGTACGCGAACGAATTGCCCAGCAGCTCCTGCAGTCGCTTCTCCTCCGCCTTGGTCAACCGGTCCTTCGCGATCAGCTTCTGCAGCTCCTTCTGCTCGGCCTCGGTGAGGCTGCCCGACGGCAGGTCGGTGTCGGTGTCGGGGTCGAATTCCGCCCCCGGCATTTCACTTGTCCCGCCGAGCAGGCCGAGCAGGCCCAGGCCGCCGAAGCCACCGAACAGCAGGCCACCCATGTCGTTCGTCGCCAGCGACAGCTCGGGCAGTTTCGTGGCGGCGCCGATCTGGGTGTCGCCGGGCAACGCGGACACGCGGGCGAGGGCGTCGCCGCCGCCCACCGGCACGGTGTCAACCGGCAGGCCGGTGAGGTGGTAGCGGGCCTCGAACCCGTCGGTTGTGGCCCGTACGCCGAGCACGAGCGTGCCCCGCAGGTCACTTAGTTCGGGTGTGGACCTCTCGGCCAGGTCGCCGATGGCACCGAAATCGGTCCACAGCGTGATCAGCTGATCGTCGTCGAGGCGCTGCACCGCGTCACGGAACGCGGGGGCGTCCGCCAGCGGGCGCTTCGCGGCGTCCTCCGCGGCCGCCGTCGCGGCGGCCTGCGCGTCGCCCTCGCCGATGACGATGAGCGCGCCGCCGTCGCGGACGACGTAGCCCAGGTCGACATCCTTGACGGCGGCGTCCACCCGCGAGAGGCCGTCGGCCGCCCTGCCGTCGTCCGTGGTGGCGGCCGAGATCAACGCGAACGGTTCGTCCTTGCCGTTGGGCAGCACGCTGATCGCGAGCCGCTTGTCCAGCCAGCTCATGATGTCGCGCTTGATGTCGACGCCGTCCAGCCCGGCGTCCTTGAGCCACGACTCGAGGAGGGCCTTGCCGTCCTTGGCTCCCTCGGGCAGGTCGGCGGCCAGCTTGAGGAGCTTGATCTGCTGTTCGAGGCTCGCCGCGAGGTCCAGTTCGGCGAACGCGACCACAGTGGCCGGCGTGAACTGCGCGGGCCGCTTGCCGCCGTCCAGCTTCGCGGCTGCGTAGGCGCCCACACCGCCGAGCAGGGCGAGCGTGACGACCGCCGCCGCGATGATCCGGCCGGCGCCGAGCCGCCGGCGCCGGGGCGGCAGCTCGGTGGTCAGCGTGTCCGTCCCGGCGAACGCCGGCACCTGTGCGGTGGGCGCGGGCCAGGTCGGCTGAGCGGCGGGCAGCGGCGCGGTCGGGGCGGGCCACGCGGGGGTCGCGGCATTGTCCGGAATAGGGGGCGGGGTCGGACCCGGGAGCGTCATCAGCTTCCTTCCAGGAAACATGGAGACGCCGATGGTACGAAGCGACGGGCAGCGCGCGCCGTCCGATAAACCGGGCTGGACGTACCGCGGTCCTAACGGCGGCAAAGAAGCGCCGAACGGGCAGGCTCCTAGAGGCCGGACAGGCGTTGGCCCGCGCGGACAACGGCCATCGCGTGCCGGTCGCCGGGGCGCCGGCCGAGACGCTCTATGGGTCCCGAGACGCTTATCGAGGCGATCACCCGGCCGGTGCGGTCACGGATTGGGGCGGAGACGCTGGCCACACCGGGCTCGCGCTCGGCGACGCTCTGCGCCCAGCCGCGTCGGCGCACCTCGGCCAGGGTACGGCCGGTGAACTTGCACCGGGGCAGCAGCGGCATGACGGCCTCCGGCGGCTCCCAGGCGAGCAGGATCTGGGCGGCGGAGCCGGCGGTCATGGGCAGGACCGATCCGACGGGGACAGTGTCGCGCAGGCCACTGACCCGTTCGGCGGCCGCGACGCAGACCCGTTCGTCGGCGCGGCGCAGGTAAAGTTGGGCGCTCTCACCGGTGGCGTCCCGCAGCGCGGTCAGCATGGGGCCGGCGGCGGTGAGAAGGACATCAGGGGCAGCGTTGGCCAATTCGCCAAGGCGTGGTCCGGGGCGCCAGCGACCCTGCGCGTCACGAACAAGCATCCGGTGTATTTCGAGGGCCTGTGCGAGACGGTGCGCGGTCGCCCGGGGCAGCTTGGTCCGCTCGACGAGTTCGGCCAGGCTGGCGCCGTCGACACATGCGCCAAGAATCACTACCGCCTTGTCGAGAACGCCGACGCCGCTCATACTGTGTCCCACGCGGTGAAACATACCTCCCAAACTTTAGGATGTCCAGATGGTGGGAGCCACGAAGTCCAGCGGGCGAACGCTCGCGCAGAAGATCTGGGACGCGCATGTCGTACGGTCAGCGGACGGCGAGCCGGACCTGCTCTATATCGACCTGCACCTGGTGCACGAGGTCACCAGCCCGCAGGCGTTCGACGGCCTGCGCTTGGCCGGCCGGCCGGTGCGCCGGACCGACCTGACGCTGGCGACCGAGGATCACAACACGCCCACGGACAACCTCGTCAAGATCCTTGACCCGGTGTCCCGGACGCAGATCGAGACGCTGCGGCGCAACGCGGCCGAGTTCGGCGTGCGGCTGCACTCCCTGGGCGACGCCGAGCAGGGCATCGTCCACGTCATCGGGCCTCAGCTCGGCGTGACGCAGCCCGGCATGACCATTGTCTGCGGCGACTCGCACACCGCCACGCACGGTGCCTTCGGCGCGCTGGCCTTCGGCATCGGCACCAGCGAGGTCGAGCACGTGCTGGCCACCCAGACGCTGCCGCAGAACAAGCCGAAGATGATGGCGGTCAACGTGGTGGGCGAACTCGGCCCCGGCGTCACCGCCAAGGACCTCATCCTGACGCTGATCACGCAGACCGGCACCGGCGGCGGCATCGGTCACATCGTGGAGTACCGGGGCGAGGCCATCCGCAACCTCTCCATGGAGGGCCGGATGACCGTCGCCAACATGTCGATCGAGTGGGGCGCCAAGGCCGGCCTCATCGCGCCGGACGAGACCACGTTCGCCTACCTCAAGGACCGCCAGTACGCCCCCAAGGGCGCCGACTGGGACGCGGCCCTGGAGTACTGGCGCGGGCTCGCCTCCGACGACGACGCCGTCTTCGACACCGAGATCACGCTCGACGCGAGCGCCGTGACGCCGTTCGTCACCTGGGGCACCAACCCCGGCCAGGGCGCGCCGTTGTCGGCGACCGTGCCGAACCCGGCCGACTTCGTCGACGCCGGCGAGGCCACCGCGGCCGAGCGGGCCCTGGCGTACATGGATCTGACGCCCGGCACGCCGCTGCGCGACATCGCCGTGGACGTGGTCTTCGTCGGCTCCTGCACCAACGGTCGCCTGGAGGACCTGCGGGCCGCCGCCGACGTGCTGCGCGGCAGGCGGGTCGCCGAGGGCGTACGGATGCTCGTGGTCCCCGGGTCGGCCAAGGTGCGCGCCGCCGCCGAGGAAGAGGGTCTGGACAAGATCTTCGTCGACGCGGGCGCGGAGTGGCGCTTCGCCGGCTGTTCCATGTGTCTGGGCATGAACCCCGACACGCTCTCGCCGGGCCAGCGGTCCGCCTCCACCTCGAACCGCAACTTCGAGGGCCGGCAGGGCCGGGGCGGGCGTACGCACCTGGTTTCGCCGCCGGTCGCGGCCGCCACCGCCGTCGTCGGGCGCCTCGCCGCCCCTTCGGACCTCTGATCAGGAAGGCTCAGCCTCGATGGAGAAGTTCACCGTCCACACCGGCACCGCCGTGCCGCTGCGCCGTTCCGACGTGGACACCGACCAGATCATCCCCGCGGTCTACCTCAAGCGGGTGACCCGAACGGGATTCGCCGACGGGCTGTTCAGCGCCTGGCGGGCCGACGAGTCCTTCGTCCTCAACAACCCGGCCCACGAGGGCGCCACGATCCTGCTCGCCGGGCCCCAGTTCGGGGTGGGCTCGTCGCGGGAGCACGCCGTCTGGGCCCTGCAGGACTACGGCTTCCGGGCGGTCATCGCGCCGTCGTTCGGCGACATCTTCCGCAACAACGCCCTCAAGGGCGGCCTGCTGCCGGTGGTCCTGCCGGACAAGCAGGTGGCCGAGCTGTTCGACCTGGCCGAGTCCAACCCGACCGCTCAGATCACCATTGACCTGGCCGAACAGCAGGTGCGGGGCGAGGATTTCGCGTGGTCGTTCACCGTGGATCCGCACAGCCGGTGGCGCCTCATGGAGGGCCTGGACGACATCGGACTGACCCTGCGTCATGCCGATGCCATCAGCGAGTTCGAGTCCCGGCGGCCCAGTTTCTTGCCGCGGGTGGCTTAACCACAGCGGTTTCGGGGCATCTTCCCGACAGTCGTACGCGGGAATCCGTTGCGACCCAACGGATTCTTTTTGGCCATATGTTTGTGTCTGGCCTCCCAAGGGATTAGCGTGCGCGAAGAATGGCTGTCGTGAACAGCAAGGTAACGGGAGGGAAACCGTGAACAAGGCCGAGCTCATCGATGCGCTCGCCGGTCGATTGGGCGACAAAAAGTCCGCGACCGCCGCGCTCGACGCAGTCCTCGCTGAGATCCAGGCCGCCGTCACCAAGGGTGACAAGGTGGCCATCACTGGCTTCGGCGTCTTCGAGAAGCGGGTGCGGGCAGCCCGCACGGCTCGCAACCCGCGTACCGGCGAAGCCGTCAAGGTGAAGAAGACCTCGGTGCCGGCGTTCCGCGCTGGCGCCAGCTTCAAGGACATGGTCGCCGCCGGCAAGGTGCCGAAGGCGGCGAAGGCGGCCGCGCCGACCAAGAAGGCGACGACCGCCAAGGCCACGACCGCCAAGGCGACGACCGCCAAGGCCACGTCGGCCACGAAGAAGGCCACGGCCAAGGCGGCGGCGCCCGCGAAGAAGACCGCCACCAAGGCGGCCTCCTCCTCGGCGCGCAAGACGACCACGACCAAGGCCACCGCGAAGAAGGCCCCCGCCAAGAAGAAGTAGGGCGGCGCAACTACCCGACGGGGTGGGTCCGGCACCGGGCCCGCCCCGTTGCTGTGTCGGCTCAGGCGCGCAGCCGCTCCACCACGACCGCGCCGCCGGCCGCCAGCCCGATCTCCCAGCCGGCGCCCTTGTCCGTGGCGAACTCCTCGGCCCGCCGTCCGGTCAGCTCGCCCAGCAGCGCCGGCATGAGCCCGCCCTGGCTGCACACCACAGTGGACCCGCCCGCCCCGGCCAGGACCCGCAGGCGACGGGCCGCCGACGCCGGATCGGCCGCCTCGTCGAAGGCGGGGTCCGGTTCGACGGCACGTTCCAGTGTGGAGGCCAGCGGCCGCAGGGTCTGCCGGCACCGTACGGGGGGCGCCGAGACCAGGCGCTGGGGGGCGTACCAGACCAGCGCCTCGGCGAGCGCGGCGGCGCGGTCGCGGCCCGACGGGTCCAGCGGCCGCGCGGAATCAGGCCCCGGGGACTGCCCGGACCGGCCGGCTGTCGCGTGCCGCACCAGGATCACGACGCCCGACACGGCCGGCGTCGACCGGTACGCGTCGAGGATCGCGGCCTCGCGCGGGTACGTCAGCCGGGCGGCCGC